>JAFZIH010000062.1 GCA_017554455.1 Clostridia bacterium
AGTGCGTTCATCATAGTATTGAAGATAGATTTGCGGAACGCTTTGCCGCGCCGTTTCGGTGCGCTGAACTTTTTCGAAAACTAGAAACGATTATGTGATATAGCCGGGCAGTTTGCTCGGTTATATTGATATAGATCGGAGAAGAATAACGTGGAGTGGTGGCACTTTGTACTGATCGGCGCCGGACTCATCATCGGCGCGGTGATCGGAATCGTGATCGGCTACTTCTATCGGAGAAACGTTGCGGAGGCAAAGGTCGAGAAGGCCGAGGATACCGTAAAGCGTTTGTACGATGAAGCCCAGAAGAAGGCCGAAGAGATCCGTAAAGAAAAAGTATTGGAAGCAAAGGACGAGGCATACAAGATCCGCAGCGAAGCGGAGAAGGAAGTCCGGGAACGCAGAAACGAGATCAAGCAGAACGAGCGTCGGCTGTTCCAGCGCGAGGAATCGCTGGATAAGAAACTCGAAGGCGTCGAGAACCGTGAGCAGCAGTTGAACGACCGCACCAAGAAGCTGGACAAACTCGAAGACGAGATCAATGCTTTGTATAAAAAGCAGGAGGAGGAACTGGAGCGCATTTCCGGCATCACGCTGGACGAAGCAAAGACCATGGTGCTCTCACGTGCCGAGCAGGAAGCAAAGCACGAAGCAGCGGTCATGCTCAGAGAGATCGAGCAACGCACCAAGGAAGAAGCCGACAAGCGCGCAAGAAACATCGTATCGCTGGCGATCCAGCGCTGCGCCGCGGATCACGTTGCGGAAGCGACCGTGTCCGTCGTACCGCTGCCCAACGATGAGATGAAGGGCCGCATCATCGGCCGTGAGGGACGCAACATCCGCGCGCTCGAAACGGCGACCGGCGTCGACCTCATCATCGACGACACGCCGGAAGCGGTCATCCTGTCCGCGTTTGATCCGGTGCGCAGAGAGATCGCGCGCATCAGCTTGGAAAAGCTCATCATGGACGGACGCATCCATCCCGCGCGCATCGAGGAAATGGTCGAGAAAGCGCGCAAGGAAGTCGATCAGACGATCCGCGAGGCGGGCGAAGCCGCAGTCCTCGAAGTCGGCGTACACGGACTGCATCATGAACTGATCCGTCTCCTCGGCAGAATGAAATACCGCACCAGCTACGGTCAGAACGTGCTGCGTCACTCGATCGAGGTCGCGCACCTCGCCGGCATCATGGCAAGCGAGATCGGCGCAAACGTCGCGCTCGCAAAGCGCGCAGGTCTTTTGCACGACATCGGCAAGTCCATCGACCACGAGGTCGAGGGCAGCCACGCGCAGATCGGCGCGGACCTTGCGAAGAAGTATCGCGAGAACAACGCGGTCATTCACTGCATCATGGCGCACCACGGCGACGTCGATCCCAACTCGATCGAAGCGGTGCTCGTGCAGGCGGCGGACGCGATTTCGGCGGCAAGACCCGGCGCGCGTCGTGAAACGCTCGAAGCGTATATCAAGCGCCTCGAAAAGCTTGAGGAGATCGCAAACTCGTTCGAGGGCGTCGATTATTCCTACGCGATCCAGGCAGGCCGCGAAGTCCGCATCATCGTCAAGCCGGAGCGTGTCAGCGACACCGAGACCGTCATCATGGCGAAGGATATCGCAAAGCGCATCGAGAGCGAGCTCGAGTATCCGGGCCAGATCAAGGTCAACGTCATCCGCGAGACCCGCACGGTCGATTACGCGAAGTAAGGGTGACAACCCTCCCGACGGACTTCGTCCGCCATCCTCCCTTACACAGGGAGGGCGGGAAGATAAGATCTTCCCCTACGGAACCTGTAGGGGCGGATCGTATCCGCCCGATCATGCATCGCACGAAAACGGGAGGGTTGTAAAGCAACAAACCAAGGGGTTTCGGATTACCGCAACCCCTTTTTCATTCAAGGAGGATACTATGCAGTTTCCTGTTGCGGACGCACATTGCGACTACTTATTCGGCGCAATGGATTACGGCTGGACGATCGATACGCAGAAGCGGAATCAGACGATCACGCTTGAGAATCTGCAAAAGGGCGGGGTAGCGCTGCAGTTTTTGGCGGCGTGGGCGGATACGAAGCTCAGAGTCCCGCCGCTTGAGCAGGTGCTGATCATGATCGACCGGTATCATTCGATGCTCGCGGAGCATCCGGAACTCGTTCCGCTTTCGAAAGACTTTGAACCGGCATCGGGAAAGATCGCGACGGTGCTTGCCGTGGAAGGCGCGGAGTGCCTCGGCGCGTCGCCGTCGATCCTCAGAGATCTCTACCGGCTCGGCGTGCGCGCGATGACGTTTACGTGGAACTCGGACAACGAGCTTGCCGGCGCGGGACAGGGAAAGAAGCGCCGCGGACTGTCCGCCGCGGGCCGCGAGATCCTTTCGGAAATGAACCGGCTCGGGATCGCGTTCGACGTGTCGCATCTTTCCGACGACGGCATTGAGGACGCGCTTGCGCTCAGTTCGCAGCCGATCTTTGCGTCACATTCGAACTGTCGGCAGCTTATGAACGCGCCGCGCTGTTTGAAAGACGAATACATTCGCGCGATCGCCGAAAAAGGCGGCGTGGTCGGGATCAACTTTTACGGTCCGCAGCTATGTGAATCCGGTCATGCGACGATTCGGGATATCGTGCGGCATATTGCGCATGCCGCCTCGATCGCGGGCGTCAGTCACGTCTGCATCGGTTCGGACTTCGACGGTATGCAGCAGTATCCGAAGGACCTTAGAAACCCGTCCGATCTGCCCGCGCTCCTTGACGCATTGCTTTCGGAGGGCTTTACGCCCGCCGAGGTCGAGCGCATCGCCTACCGCAATCTGCACGACTATATCGTGCAGTTCATGTGAGCATAGAAAAAGTTCTTGCATTTTGTTTGCGGCTGTGGTATGATACCGCTTGCAAACCGAATAGGGGCATGATGTAATGGTAACATAGCGGTCTCCAAAACCGTTCTTGAGGGTTCGAGTCCTTCTGCCCCTGCCACAAAAACAGCCACCCGCAAGGGTGGCTGTTTTTGTGGCGTTATAGATAGAGGACTCGAACGACGCGGCGCCGATCTGGTCGGCGCAAAAACACCGAGGTGCGGTGTTTTTAGCGGACGGCTGCGCAGCGCAAGACCGACTGCAAAGCGCGGAGCGCGAGCAGGCGAGTCTGAACAAGCGGAGCAGGCGAGTCCTTCTGCCCCTGCCACGTCGTCGCGGGCTTCGCTTAGCTCGCGACGATTTTTATATTTCATAGAAAAATCATCGCTTCGCCTTGCTGCGCCGCTCCTCCTTTCCGCAAAAGGTCACGCTCGGTTCGCCTAATCGCTTGCAAGCGCGCTCATAACGGCTCACTGTCGCTACCAACCTTTTGCGGGATACCGCATCCCCGAGGGTGGCTGTTTTTGTGGCGTTATAGATAGAGGATTCGAACAACGCGGCGCCGATCCGGTCGGCGCAAAAACACCGCGGTGCGGTTTTTCTTTCTTTTTGGCGGAGGATATGGTATGATCGTTGCAGCAAAGAACGATGAGAGGATCATATGCTCACGACGGACTTCGACAAGCTGCTGAACGGATTTACGGAACGGACAAAGGAGATCCTGAAGGACGACCTCGTCGGGATCTATCTGCACGGGTCCGCGGTCATGGGCTGTTTCAATCCCGAACAAAGCGATATCGACCTGATCATCGCGGTCGAGCGACCGCTGTCCGATCCCGTCAAACGTGCATACATGGAGACGGTGACAGCATACAGCGCGACGGGACCGAAAAAGGGGATCGAAATGAGCGTCGTTTTAAGGTCGGTGTGCAAGCCCTTTGTGTATCCCACGCCGTTTGAACTGCATTTTTCCGAGGGGCACGCGGCGTGGTACAGAAGCAATCCGGACGATTATATCCGCAGGATGAACGGCACGGACAAGGACCTCGCGGCGCATTTTACGATCATCAACAGAAGGGGCGTTTGCCTGTACGGAACGCCGATCCCGGAGGTGTTTGAGACGGTCCCGGCCGATGATTATATGGATTCCATATGGTTCGACGTCGAAGGCGCGGCAGAGGAGATCGTAAAGTACCCGACGTATCTGACTTTGAATCTTACGAGAGTGCTGGCGTTCAAAGAAGACGGGATGGTCCTGTCGAAAAAAGAGGGCGGTGAATGGGCGCTCGACCGCCTGCCCGCAGAGTACTGTCCGCTGATCGAAAACGCTCTGTGCGCGTATACCGAAAACGCGGAGGTCGTCTATGACAACGATCTTGCCGTGCGTTACGCGGCGTACGTACTGGATCGGATCAGGCAGGACGGCGGTCGTCCGCTACGAGCGAACGGGGTGCAGACAGGATGACGATCGAGGAGAAGGCATTCTTAAGAAAACGGTTTCTGCCGGAAGCGCTGACGGCGTACGGTTTTCTCAAGACCGACGCCGGATATGTATATCGCACCGATTTCATGGACGGCGATTTCACCGCCGTCGTAACGGTCACGGAACGCGATGAAGCGACCGGCACGGTGATCGACAACATGAACGGCGAGGAATATGCGCCGCTGCGGTCGGACCGGTTCAACGGCGCGTACGTGAACGCCGTGCGGTCCGCGTATGAGGACCTGCTTTTCAAGATCGCCGCGCATTGCTGCAGGGATACGCTGTTCGACACCGATCAGGCAAACCGGATTGCGGATCTGATCTTCGAGAGATACGGGGTCAGACCGGACTTTCCGTGGGGACAGAGCCCGCACGAACATTCCGGCGTATTTCGTCACACGGAGGGCGGCAAGTGGTTTGCGCTGATCATGTGCATTCGCCGCGGCTTACTGACGAAGGACGGCGACGAAACCATGACGGACGTCGTCAACCTGAAGATCGATCCGGAAAAAGGCAGACCCGAGCGGAACGGCGTGTATCCCGCGTATCATATGAATCACAAGCTTTGGATCACGGTTACGCTTGACGATACGCTTTCCGACGATGCGGTCATGGAACTCGTCGAAACGAGCCGGCTTTTGACCTGCGGGAAGACAAGAAGATCATAGAATGTCGGTTGAAACGGCGCGGGTTTTCTGCTATAATCGGTTCAGAATCGGAAAAGAGGCAAGGCATGACGTATCGACGGCTTCCCTTTGAGGAGTATTTCATCAATACAAGCGAAGACTTTACGCACACCGGAAGGGTGACCTATCCGGTGAAGTATACTGCGGTCAAATACAACACGACTAAGTTCTTCAAACTGCTCGGGCTGTCGCACGAGGTCAATTATGAGATCCATTACGAGCCGGACCGCGACGTGATCCAGATCCATTTTCAGCGCACGTTTGGCGCAGTCGACTGGGTCGCGAACGTCTTTGAGTTTGCAAGCCGCTATTACCGCGCGATCGAGTTTGAGGGTGAACCGCTGCAGATCCGTGTCCATCACGGCTGGGGCAATATGTATCTTGCCGTCAAGCATGAGGTGCGTGAGAAGTGGCAGGCGCTGCATGAAGAACATCCGGATGCCGCGACGGAGATCCTCGGCTGGTCGCTCGGCTCCGGTATCGCATGCCTGTGCTGCCAGGACCTGAACTACAACTTCGGTGTGAAGCCGTATCTGTATACGTTCGGCAGTGTGCGCCCGTTCAAGTGCACGCCGCTGAACAAAAAACGCATGCATCGGTATCTTGCTTCGCTGTATACGGACTGCGAGAACTTTGCGGATGTGAACGATCTGATCTCCTACATGCCGCCGTTTCGCGGGTTCACGATGATCCGCCGCGTCAACGTCGGAACCGAGCTGAAACGCTCGTTCTTCCGGCTCATCCATCCGCTGCGCTATCACGTGCATTACGATCATGCGGATCTGTACCGGAAGGTCGGAGAGGTTCCGCCTAAACCCGACAACGAAATGCAGAGCGTTTGATTCCGTATAAAACCCACAGGATCGCCGCAAGCTATTCGCATGAAGCATGTGATCCGAAACCTGTTGCAATTCGATCGGCCGTATCGGCAGTTTGAACTTTTGGAGACGGAGCCCGAAGGGACGCCGTCCTTTTTTGCGCGTACAAAGCCGCGTCGGGCAAAGATCACACCGGAGCATGGGACCGTCCAAAGGCGCCTTTCCGCGAATCTTGCGTGGCTGAAAGCGCGATTTCATACCGACGTCAATGCGGACGTGATCCTGCGTCCGTTCAAGCTCGGCGGCACGGTCGACGCGCTGGCGGTCGGCATGAACGGCATGGCGGACGATCAGAAGATCGCAGATTTTATTCTGCGTCCCGCGTTCCAAATCGACGTCAGCGGCGTGAAGACCGCCGATCTGCCGACATACTTTTGCGAAAACGCGCTGTCCATGCACGAAACGGAGCTGACCGACCGCCGCGACGCGATCGTGCAGGCGATCACGGAGGGACGCACGGCGATCCTTCTGGACGGCGCAAAGGAGGCGATCCTCTGCGACACGCGCGGATTCGTTTCGCGCGCGGTCGGCGAACCGCAGAACGAGATGACGATCATGGGCCCGAAGGAGGCGTTTACGGAGAATATCCGCACGAACGTGACGCTTCTTAGGCGGATCCTGAAGCGGCCGGATTTCGTCTGCGAATTCCGCGACGCGGGCGGAACGAACCGCACAAAGCTCGTGCTCTGTTATCTTGACGGCACGGTGAATCCCGCGCTGCTTTCCGAGGTAAAACGGCGGCTCGATACGATCTCGACCGATATGCGTCTGACCGTCGGCCGCGTTGAACAGCTCATCGAAGATTACACCTATCTGCCGCTGCCGCAGATGCTGAAAACAGAGCGTCCGGACCGCGCGGCTTCCGCCGTGCTCGACGGGCGGATCGCGCTGCTTCTTGAGGGCTGTCCGCAGGCGGGCGTGCTGCCGATCACGATCGCAGACCTCTTGGCAAGCGGAGAGGATCTTGATATGCGGCAGCCGGTCGGGACAGTCGTGCTTTTGATCCGCATGATCGGCGCTGTGCTTTCAACGTATCTTCCTGCGTACTTTCTGGCGCTTGCGCTGCACCATCCGGGACAGCTTTCGGGCGAGATCCTGGAAACGGTCGTCGCGTCCCGCGCGATGGTGTTTCTGCCGCTCTGGATGGAAATGATCTTTCTGTTGCTCGTGTTTCAGCTCGTGCGCGAGGCGGGACTTCGCGTACCCGGCTCGATCGGTCACGCGATCGGGATCATCGGCGGATTGCTCCTCGGTCAGGCGGCGGTATCGGCGAACATCGTTTCGACGGTCGTGCTCATCATCGTCGCGCTGACGGGGCTCGGCAACTTCGCGATCCCCGATTACAGCGCGCAGGTCGCCGCGGCCTACTATCGCGTGCTGCTCTGCGTCGCGGCAACGCTTGCGGGGCTTTTGGGGATCACCGCCGCGGGGCTCTGCGTAACGGCTGTGATGTGTTCGGCAAAGTCGTTCGGCGTGCCGTTCTTCGCACCGTTTGCGCCGGTCACGAAGCACGCGGGGCACCTTTTATTCCGTTCGCGCATCCGAAACCGCGCAAGCTCGACCGATCCGATGAATCCCGAAAGGAGGCGCGCATGAACCTTCGCATCGGCGCGTTCGGACGGCAGGAGACCGCCTCTATGGTGCTGATCGCCGCGTTTTTCGGCGGCTGCTTCGGCATGGACAGCCACGCACTGTACGCAGACGGAAACGCGTCATACCTTGTGCAGATCATCGCGACCGTGCAGGCATTGCTGCTGTTTGAAGGAACGGTGTGGGTGCTGCGCCTGCGCGGGGGAAATGATATTTCCGCGCTGATCGGGCGTTCGCGGATCAAGAGACTGCTTGCGGTTCCGATCGTCCTCGCGCTGATGCTTGCCGCCATGCAGCCGCTTGAAAGCTTTCTTCTGACCATGACGCAGTACGTGTTTACGGACGCAAAACAGGTAATTGCGTGCCTGTACCTGCTGCCATGCCTGTTCCTTCTGACCGCGCTCGGCGCGGAGACGCTGATGCGGACCGCGCGGATCCTGCTACCGATTCTGCTTCTTTCGATCGTCGCCGCGGTGCTTTCCGGGATCGGGCAATATCGGCTGTACCGCATCCATCCGATCCCGCTCGGCGAGCCGTTCCGCATCTTTACACAGGCGGGCAGCGCACAGATTCGCGCAGCGGCGCCGCTTCTTGCGCTTCTTTGCGTCGGCGAGGGCACGCAGGACCGGATGGCGATGCGAAGCGGCGGGCGCATCGGTGCGATCGCGGGCGGGCTGATCGCCGCTGCCGCGCTGTTTGCGCTTTCCATGACGTTCCCCTATACGCAGCTTGTCGACATGCCCGCGCCGTTCTATCGGATGCTCGTGGAGGTGCGCGCCGAAAACCCGACGCTGCGGCTCGACCGTGCGGTGCTGTTTCTGTGGTTTTCCGGCGCGATTTTAAGCTCTGCGTTTTATCTGTACGCCGCGAGCGTTTTGTTTGCAAAGAGCTTTCACGTCAGGGACGTCCGTCCCGTCGCGCTTTGTATGAGCGGGATCGCGGTCACGCTGATCCTGGTGCTGTATTACGATTCGAAAACGACGGCGGCGATCCTCGAACGGATGTACCGTGACGCGTGGATCCTCATTTCCGTGCCGTTTCCGCTGATCCTGCTGAACCCGAAAAGGAGAAAACGATGCGCCGTATCTTCATAATGCTGCTTTGCTGCACGCTGCTTCTCGGCTGCATGCAGTCCAAAAACATCGACGAATACGCGTACGTGCTGAACGTCGGCGTCGAGCGCGGCACGACGATGCCGTACCTTATGACCGTGCTCGTCTCGGTCCCCGGCGGAACGGAGGACACGAAGGTCGAAAACGTGGTGATCACCGCAGAGGCACGGTCCTTTTCGGAGGCGTGCGAAACGCTGAACGCGGCGTATCCGAGCAGGTTAAGCTTTGCGCGCGCGTCGCTTCTCGCGATCGGTGAGGACCTCGCAAAGGACGGTGCGCAGTCGGCGTTCCTCGACTTTGCGTTCGGCAAGCCGGATCTCTGGCCGAATCTGCGCACGGTCGTCGTGAAGCCGCCGATCCGCGACGTGTTCGAGGGTTGGATCACGGAAGCGGACCCGTCGCTCCGCAAGATCAAGACGGCGGTGGGGGACCTTGCAATCGAATCCGGCATAGCGGCGGACATCGGGTACAGCACGTACCTCGAGGCGATTTCGGACAAGCGGTTCGACGCCATGCTTGCCTATGCGGGCGTGAACGAGTACGGACTCGAACCGGATCTAATAGGCGGGGAAGCGTATCCGCACGTCGGGGGATCGCTTCTTGTCGAGAGTGCGCTGAAAACCTCGACTGCGGGCAGCGCCGTGTTCGACGGAGACCGCATGGTCGGGATCCTGGACGGCAGGCATACGATGGAAACGCTGATGGTGACGGACGCGTTCCGAAAGGGCGAGATGCGTTTTACGCTGCCGGACGGCAGCGCGTTGGACGCAACGCTGTACCGGATGCGCGCGCCGAAAGTCCGGCTCGGTCACGGCGAAGCGACCGTGGAGCTGTTTCTGGAAGCGGATATTCTCGAACCGGCGCTTGTCTCGGCGGATCGGGACGCGCTGAAAACCTTCCTGCAGGATCAGCTTGAAACGGAACTAAGGGCGGTACTTTCCGCGCTGCAACAGGCGGGCAGCGACGCAATGGGATTCGGACGGTTTCGTGCAAAACAGTTCCGAACGGCAGCGGACTGGGAAGCGTGCGACTGGAAAGCGGAGTACCGATCGCTTAGAGTCGCGTTTTCGGTGACGCTGATGCTTTCGCACGACCCGGAAAGGGAGTGATCGGATGCTTCTGTTTTTCGGCATGCAGCTTGTCCCGCTTGCATACGGGACCCTGTATCTTTGGTACAGCTTCAAAAAGAGGCGGACGGGGCAGGCGGCAGCGACGCTTGTGCTGATCCTGCTTCTGCTTGCTGCATTGTCCGTCCTTGCGTGGGAATTCCTCGCCGCGCCGTAACAAAAAAGCCGCCTCTTCGGGCGGCTTTCGTGCGCTTGGAATTTACCGGACGCTTTCGGGGATCAGCGCGGCGGCGTCCATGATGTGCGCCTGCAGAAGCTTTACCGCTTCGTCGGCGTTGCCTGCCTTGCATGCGGCAAGGATCTTTTCATGCTCCACAACGGACACTTCGCGTTCCGCGGCGTCGCCGTAGAAGCCGGACCGCAGATAGCGGTTGATGTTCGCCTGAATGATCTCCATCAGCATGTCCGCGATCGGATTGTTCGCTTTCGCGGTCAGGACCTCGTGGAAGCGGATGTTCAGATTCTCGGATGCGATCGTATCGCTGACCTTGCGCTGCTCCTCAAGAATCGTGTCCAATGCGGCAAAGTCCTCTTCCGTCATGTGAGGGACGGCTTCTTTGAGCATTGCGACGGAGATCGCCGCGCGGACCTTCATGCAATTGATGAGCATTTCACGCGAAAGCTCCGTGACCGTCGCGCCGCGGTTGGCATGGATCGTCACAAGATGCTGCGCCTCAAGCTGGCGGAGCGCTTCGCGGACCGGGATGTGGCTGACGTTCAGCGCAGCGGAGATCTCATCCTGCTTCAGCTGCATGCCGCCGGGCAGAGCACCGTTTACGATACCTGCGCGCAGAACGCGGTATACCCATTCCTGCGTTCCGAACCCATCACGGTTTTCAACATTGGCTGCTAATGCCTTGTAATCCATTTTTCTCACTCTCCATTATAATTTTGCGGCAACAAAACAATTACCCATGTATAATATAATATAAATTCGTCAATTCGTCAACCTTTGTTTTTCGGGAATATATAATTTCAGGGTAAAAATGGGATGGAATGCTGCACGAAAATCATCCGCTTTCCGCTTGCGCGGCCGCAAATGGGCGCTCCGTCGATCAGAAGCGCAGGATGGACGGGGACGACGTAATAGCCAAACGTGCCGTTCAGCCGATCGACCGGGTCTGAAACGTGCACGGGGTAGGCGGCGTTCTCTACGGTCGTGAGCAGGATCGAAAAGCCGTCTTCGTCTTCGCGATAGAGGCGGTAGGACATATAGCGGGAGGGCGGGGTAAAGGTGATCTCGGCGACGTCGTCGGAAAGCGTGACGGTCAGATCGGTCGGCGGATCCGGGATCTGCCAGTATTCGGTGACCGTTTTCGGCTCCGTGCCGCGCACGAAGTATTCCGGAACGGTCTGATCCTGCGGCGTTAAACTTCCCGCAAGGACGGCGATATGCTCGTTTTCGAGCGTCGCCTTGTCCAGCGCAACGGAGACGACGCTGTCCGGGATCGCAAAATCCGGCGCGTTTCCGTCCGGATACAGCGCGGAAAAGACTTCGGACAGCAGCATGGCAGGATACGTTCCGCCGCCGCAGTCCTTCGGCAGACAGCGTCCGTTTTCCGCGTCGTCGAATCCCATCCAGACGACGGCGGCGTAGTCGGGATTGAAGCAGGCGAGCCAGATATCGCGATTGCCGGTCTCGTCGCCGACGGTGCCGGTCTTTGCGGCAAGCGGGATCGGGATCGAGGATAGCTGACTTGCGGTGCCCGTCTTTGCGACGTTCACGAGGAGCGAGGTCAGAATAAACACGTTGCCCTCATTCATGACGCGCATTTCGTCCGATACGTGCCGGTACAGCTCCGTTCCCGCGCGGTCGGTGATCCGTGTGACGACGTACGGCGCGCGGTAGATCCCGCCGGAGGCAAGCGCTGCGTACGCGCCGCAAAGCCGGTACGGCGACACGCCGTAGGTAAATCCGCCGAGCGCGAGCGTCAGTGAATCGTCACGCACGTCGAACGGAATACCGAACCGCGCCGCGAACGACTTGCAGCGCTCAACGCCGAGTTCACGGAACAAAAGAACGGCGGGGATATTCAAAGACCGCGTGACCGCTTCGCGCATCGTGACCCACCCGGCATAGCGCCCGTTCGCGTTCTTCGGTGTATAGTCGCCGAATTCGACCGCGTCGTCGAGCAGCATGGACGCGGCGGTACAGCCCGATTCGAGCGCCGGCGCGTAAACGAGGATCGGCTTGATCGCGCTGCCCGGCTGGCGGCGGATGCGCGTGGCGCGGTTGAAACCGAGCGCGGCGTCGTTGTTCCTTCCGCCCATGATCGCGGAAACGCCGCCGGTCTTCGCGTCGATCAGCACCAGAGCGCCTTCCGCGGATTCGTTTTCATACGTCGGAAAGTACGCGTCGTTTGCAAACGCGTTTTCCGCAATGCGCTGCGCGTTTTGATCCAGCGCTGTTTCGATCATGAGGCCGCTTGTAAGCAACGTATCGAGATCGCAGTCCAAAAGACGGCACGCTTCCGTGAGAGCAAGGTCGATATAGGAATCATGCTTCTGCTTCTGCGCGTCGGAGATCAAAACGAGCGGCTCCGCCTTGGCTTCGGCGGCTGCGTTCGCGTCGATCATACCGTACTCGACCATCAGGTCGAGGATGACGCCGCGTCGGCCGACGGATGCCTCGGGGCGAAGATGCGGCGCATAGGTCGCGGGGGATTTCAGAACACCCGCCAAAAGCGCGCTTTCCGCAAGCGTCAGCTCGCTTGCGTGCACGCCGAAATAGCCCTCCGCCGCGGCTTCGATGCCGTAATACCCGCCGCCGAAATAGACGCGGTTCAGATAGCAGGCAAGGATCTCGTCCTTCGAAAGAAGCTGTTCGAGCCGGTAGGAGAGGATCGCCTCGTCCACCTTTCGGTCGAGCGTTTTTTCCGAGGAAAGGTGCGTGAGCTTGATGAGCTGCTGCGTGATGGTGCTTGCGCCTTCCACGTAGGAACCGGCGCGCAGATCGTTCAGCGCCGCGCCCGCGATGCGGATGAGATCAAAGCCGGGATGCGAATAGAACCGCGCGTCCTCGGCGGCGAGAAAAGCGTTTTTGACGTGGTCGGGAAGCGCGTCCAGACCGATTGAGACGCGGTTTTCGTGCAGATACAGCCGGGAGACGACCGCGCCGTCGCGATCCTTGACAAGCAGCGTTTCCTCGCTTGCGTAGATCTTTTCGAGGTCGAGCATGTGCCACGCGTCCTGCGAAAACAGCCACACCGCGCCGCAAAGCAGCGGCGTGAAGATCAGCAGCAGAACGGCGCGCAAAAAACGCCGACGGCGGCGTCGGCGGTATAAGCTTTGATAGGTTCGGATGGCTTTTTGCTCGCACATACAAACAGTATGCGGCGAAGGCGATCTCCCTATGCGCGCGGGAGCAGAAAGCGGCGGACGCGTTTGCGGTATGCTTTCAAAGCAAGCTGATAGGCGGCGTCAAGCAAAAAGAGAAAGAGCAGGACGCCGAGCCCGATGAGTGCGGTGATCAGCGGCGAAAACATTGTGACAAGCTCGACACCGAGAAAATGCAGTCCGAAAACGACGAGCGCGGTCCACAGCACGGTAATCACGACCGGCAGGAGCGTCGCGCTGCGCGGGTTTTTCAGGTCCTGTATGGCATGGCGCAGGGGAACGTACGGCGCAAGCACGCACACGAACGCGAGCCACGCGTAATGCGGCACGGGCAGAAACAGCACGATCGCGGCGATCAGCAAGTCGCAGAGGATCGCGTATCCGTACAGGCGCTCCTCGCAGAGAGGCAGCATGGTAAGCGCAAGCGGCAGGAAAAAGAGCAGCGCAAAGTACCCGGTCCATTCCGCTGCGCACAGCAGCAGCAGACCGAGCAGTCCGCACATCGGCACGAGCCGCATGGGGGATGGTTGCCGTTCTTTTCTCATCGTTAAATCCGAAGGACCGTAAGTCCCTTCGCCTCCGCCATTTTGAGCGTCTGCGCAGAACCGCTGCGGCTTCTGCGCACGTACGCGATACAGACCGAAGAATCGTTCACCATGCGCGCGTTCCGTTCGCGCATGCAGCCGGGATGGTATGTTTCGGACAGGTACAGTACCTCGTCCGCGTCATTTTTGAGCCGCTGATAGCGCAGCATGTCGGCGGGGGAATAGGCGTTTGCCTGCCCGCGGTGCGGCACATAGACGGAAAGCGTGACGGACGGATCGATCTTTTTTCGCGCAAGGATCCATTCGCCCGCCAGAAGATCAAAGCCCTTTGCGCCGCCGACGATGAATCGACGGCAGCCCATGCGGATCACGTCGTCGACCGCGGCTTCCAGCGAAGCAAGAAGCTTTGTGTACGCTTCCGAATCCGGGGCGGGCAGATCGCGGTGTCCTGTAAAGCAGCAAGTCACGGGAGCATCCCCTTTCGCATCGTGCGGCCGTGCAGCAGGCGGGAAAGCGTTTCCCGATCGTCTGCGTCGAACGCCGTGATGAGCGTAACGGCAAGCGCTTTTGCCTCGTCCAGAAGCATCGGTATGCTTTCATCGCGGACGCGGTCCGGCGCCCACGGCGAGGTCCAGCTCTTTCGCGCAAGGTTCATGCAGCCGTCCGAATCCTCGTGATCGGGTCCGATCAGGAAATCGGATACGGCGCCCGGCTTTTTGAACAGGCGTTCGAAAAAGCGCAGAAAACGGTAGCAACGGTTTTTCGGATCGTACAGGATCGGTACGATCCGTCTGTATTTTCGAACGCCGCGCACGTACGCGCCGCAAACGTCCGCGCCGCAAAGCACTTTCGATACGTCCGCAAGCAGCGCGTCGATCGGTTTGGGATCTCCGTGCGCGCCCAGCAGGGAACGGTATGGGAACGCGTCCTTCGTTTCCGCATAGACGACCGAGTCGATCACGCCTTCGAACCGAGAATGCGCACCTTTCGGATGACCGGCGTCAACGTATGGATGCAGTGTGCTGTCCAACGCGATATGCGTCAGAAATCCGTAAAGGTAAGGACGCAGGGACGGGTCGGCCTTTTCGGAAAGCGCAGTAAAGAGCGCGTCGCAGTCGAGCTCATGCAGGACGTTGCCGTGCTTTTTTTGATGCGGCACAAACGGCGTCGGCGGCAGGCGGTCGTAGAAATAATAATCCGGACCGAGACAGCCGAGAAGGTAATCGTTCCCGAGCGATTCAAGCGGCTTTCCGACCGCTTCGGCGACGCGCGCGCCGAATATGAGATGCGTACATACGTTTGGCATATCAGTATGATACCATAATTTCCCGATTTTGTATCCGTTTTACGGAGTTTTTTTAATCTTTTTGTAAACGAAATGCAAAATCGCTTCCGATTTGCAAAATGCGTGCTAAAATGAGATCATAGGAAATGAACGCGGAGGTGGAGCATTCCCATGAAACGCATCAAAACCAGAAAAAGGCATTTTCAGATCACGAATCCTTTGGGATTTTCACTGTTCTGCGCGATGGTCATTCTGGTCATCGGACTGATCGTAGGCGTCGTATTTTTGGCAAAGGGCGGGTACATCAAGCAGATGCTGACCTGCGTCAAGTCGGAGCTGAACGGAGAGCGGGCCGTAACGACGCAGGAAGCGGAAGCGTCCCCGTCGCCGGAGTTCACGGAAGAACCGTCCACGGTACCGACGGAATCCGCCGAGGAAACGCCGGACGTCGGAACACCCGTTCCGGAAACGCCGACCCCGCCGCCGCTTGAACCGGAAACGCCGAACCCCGACGCAACGTACGATCCGAAACGCGACCCGAACGCGCCGCTTGCCGGCGTCACGATCGGTCTGGACCCGCTGCGCAGCGCATCAGACAAAAATGCGAAAAAAGAAGAAGGAAAGTATAACGTAGCGTTTGCAAAAGCGCTCGCTGAGTTCCTTGAATCCAAAGGCGCGACCGTTGTGATCACGCGCGAAGAAAACGAGAGTCCCGGTGCAAGCAAGCGCCTGAAGATCATCAAGGACGCGGAATGCGATATCGCGCTGCGCTTGTTCTGCAATCACATCTCGTCCAAAACGTCCGGCTGCTTCGTGGAAGCGACAAAAAGCAATCAGGCGTTTGCGCAGATCATGATCGACGAATATTCAGCTGCGACCGGCATTCCGAAGCAGAAGGGCAACAACAAAAAGAACGGCGTCGAAAAGGTCAGCAACAGCGACGACCCGGTGTCGTCCAAGCTCAAATGCCCGTGCGTGCGCATCATTCTGGGCAACTGGGACAACAAGAGCGAACGCGCGAATCTGCAGGACGAAGCGTTCCAACAGAAGATGTTCGAGGGAATTCTGCAAGCGTTCCTCAAACAGCTGAACCCGACAGAATAAAGAGATCTATAACGGCGCGCGGGCAGTTTGACGCGCGCCGTTTTTTCCAGAATCAGGAAGCGCTTTTTTCGAAAATGCAGCAAACCGCCGCAACCGAAACCGTCTCTTTCCGGTATTATTTGTGAGGAGCAAAAAACGTGGAACACAGCATGCGAATCGACAGCAGCGAGCCCGTCAACAACAACCTCGACGCTCTCTTTGAAACGTACGGCGACATGGTTTATCGCCTGGCGCTGGTACGGACAAAGAACGTTGCCGACGCGGAAGACGTCGTGCAGGAGGTGTTCCTGCGGTGTCTTAAGCACAACCCCGTTTTCCAGAGCGCAGAGCATCAGAAAGCGTGGCTTATTAAGGTCGCGCTCAATTGCTCAAAAACGCTGCTCGGAAGCGCGTTTCGACGGCACAGCGTGCCGGAGGACGCCATGGGCGAGCTTTCAAGCGAGGACGAGACGCCGGATTCGACCGTCTACGACGCGGTTTTGAAGCTCCCGGAAAAATACCGTACGGCGATCCATCTGTACTACTACGAGGACTATTCCGTCAAAGAGATCGCAGCCGCGATGCGCGCGACCGAATCGACCGTAAAATCGTGGCTGCACCGTGCAAGAGGAATGCTGAAAGAGATGCTTGGAGGAGACTATGAAGTTTAAGGACGCGTATCGAAACAAAAACGACGCTATCCGCGTGCGGGAAGATCTGCTTGACGAGATCAGGGTGGAACAGGTAGAACGGTCGCGCAGCGAACGGCAGAAGAGCCAAAAACGCAGGCCGTGGCTGATCGCGATCCCTGCGGTTGCAGCGACAGCCGCGGCATGTATCGCGATCGTGGTCGGCGTGAACACCGGCAGCAAGAATGCAGCACTTCGGAACGATGAAAAAACGGCGGAATCGAACTATACTGCTGCGTATGAACTTGCAGAAGCGGCGGTATCGCCTGAAGAAGCGATCGAACCGAACGCGCCTCTCGCCGTCGCGTCCTATGAAGAACTCGGTGACATCATGCAGGCACGCAGATCGAAGAGCAGAGGCGGCATGTATTACGGCACCGGAGACATGGCTGTGGACGAAGCAGTTCCGGAAGAAGCCCCGATGGCGGCGGAGCCGATGGAACAGCCCGCACCGGTGCCGAACGACGCCGACGCTTTGGCGACCGGCATGAAAGGCGCGTCGGAGAACAGTACGGACAAGAACTACTCCGGTACGAACAACCAGGTCGAAGGCGTCGACGAGGCGGACATCGTGAAGACGGACGGCACCTGGATCTATGCGCTGAATCAAAGCAAAAACAAGGTCTATATCCTTTCCGCAGAGGGCAAGGATACAAAGATCGTCTGTACGATCGATCTCTGGACGGCGTCGGGAAAGGATACGTTCTGGCGCTATTACAGTGAAATGATGGTCTTCGGCGACCGGATGTACCTTCTGGGCACCCATTCCGAATGGGGTGAGGACGTTTCCGATGAAGACCGCACCTATACCTTTGCGGAAGTCTACGACCTCGGCGACCGCACCGATCCGATCTGCTATGCGACGCACAAGCAGCAGGGCGACTACCGCACCGCGCGGCTGGTCGGCGATATGCTGGTGATCGTTTCGGATTATCGCCTGTACTACTGGCGCACATGGGATGAAACGCCGATCGTCGAATTCTGCCCGAAGGTGGTCAGCAACGACGAGTCCGTCACACTTCTCCCGGGCGAGATCTATGTCAATCCGGATTCCGACGAGAACGGCTTCACCGTCGTGACGATGATGAACGCCGCGGACGGCAGCGCGTTCGATTCGCATAAGGCGGTGCTCGGCGGCTGCAGCAATGTGTACTGCAGCGGGACCGATCTTTTGATTTCGTCCGACGAATGGCACAGCGAGCAAAGCGACGAGCAAACCGCATCCGACGGCAGACACTTCGTGAAGATCGAAAGCGGTTCGCACACGAATTTGTTCCGCTTTACGATTGACGGCGGTACGATCGAAGCTGCCGCCAGCACGGAACTTCCCGGCACGCTGCTGAACCAGTTCAGCATGGACGAATATAATGGATATTACCGATTTGTCGTGACACGTTCCGACAGCGAGGAGATCATCTGGACCGACGGCATCGACACCTATGAGTGGAACGGCAGCAGCGACTGTGCGCTGTACGTGATGGACGGCGGACTCAACACCGTCGGGCAGATCACGGGTCTCGCAAAGGACGAACGCGTGCAGTCCGTGCGGTTCATGGGCGATACGGCATACTTCGTAACCTTCCGGCAGGTCGATCCGCTGTTCTCCGTGGACCTAGGAGACCCATACAATCCGACGATCCTGTCGACGCTCAAGATCCCCGGCTTCTCGGCGTATCTGCATCCGTTCGGCGCGGGAAAGCTTTTGGGCATCGGCTACGACGCGGACGAGGAGCACGGTTGGACGGAGAACGTCAAGCTTTCGATGTTCGATATCTCCGATCCCGCAAATGTTACGGAGGCATTCAAGCTGTCCGTGAACGACGTGAACTACACCTCGGTGCAGTACAATCACAAGATCGTGTTCGCCGACGTCGGTACCGGTACGATCGCGTTCCCGGCGGACAACGCGTACCACGTGTTCCGCGTCGAGGGCGATTCGTTCCGTAAGATCGGAACGATCAAGGCCGGCGATTCCTGGTACGACGGCGCGCGCGGACTGTTCGTGGACGACGCGTTCTACGTGATCGGTACGGACGCGGTCACGGTGCTGTCCTTCGAAACGATGGAGAAGCTTGCAACGATCAAACTGAAATAAGCGATGAAAGAACAAAAGCCGCGGAGCGCTCCGCGGCTTTTTACGTGTGACTTTAATATCCGAAGTGCTTGCGCTTGATCGCCATGAACAGGAAGGAGAGCACGGTCGCCATCAGCTCGGCGACGACGATCGCGCACCAGAGCCCCGTCGTATGGAACAGCAGGGGAAGAAGGAGGATCGCGGCGAGCTCGAACACGAGCGTGCGCAAGAAGGAGATGATCGCGGACGTTACGCCGTCGTTCAGCGCGGTGAAAAAGCCGGACCCGAAGATCGCAAAGCCCATGAAGAAGAAGGACAGCCCGAAGATGCGAAAGCCCGATACGGTAAGCTGCATGAGCTCTGCATCGTACCCCACGAACAGCAGCGCAAGCGGTTTTGCAAGCGCTTCCGCCGCCGCGACCATCAGGATCCCGCCGATCAAAAGAAGAGCGAGACTCTTTTTCAGCAGATTCGAAAGCTCGCTGTGGTTTTTCGCGCCGAAATGGAATCCGAAGACCGGCGCGGTGCCGACGGAGTAGCCGATGAACACGCCGGAGAAGATCATGGAAACGTACATCATCACGCCGTACGCCGCGACGCCGTTTTCACCGGCGTATTTCAGAAGCTGCACGTTCATGACCATTCCGACGACGCTCATTGCCGCGCTGTTGACAAGCTCGGATACGCCGTTCGTTGTCGCCTTCCAAAGCGCTTTGCCGTCGAAGCGCGTCTTTCCGAGTCGCAGGATGCTGTCGTTTTTGCGGAAGAAATAGACGAGCGGCACGCCGCCGCCCACGACCTGCCCGAGCGCGGTCGCGATCGCCGCGCCGGAGAGCTTCAGCTCCTGCGGCAGCAGCGTAACAAGCACGGCGTCGCCGATCATGTTGGTCACGCCGCCCGCGACGATCACCCAGAAGCCGAGATTCGGCTTTTCCGCTGCGACGAAGAAGCTTTGGAACAGCAGCTGCAGGACGAAGAACGGCATCGCCGCGATCACGATCCTGCCGTAGATCACGCAGTTGTCGAGCAGCGTGCCCGTTGCGCCCAAAAGCGCCGAGATCGGACGGAGAAAAACGATGCCCAGGATCGAAAACAGCACGCCGAGTAAGAACGACGCGTAGACGAACAGCGAAAAATACCGGTTCGCGCATTCGGGATCGCCTTCGCCGAAGGTTTTTGAAACGAGCGCGGTGCCGCCGGTGCCGAACATGAAACCGACCGTCGCCACGATCATAATGAACGGCATGATGAGGTTGACCGCCGCAAACGGTTCCTTGCCGGCAAAATTGGAAACAAAATACCCGTCGACCACGCCGTAGATCGAGGTAAAGATCATCATAGCGATGGACGGCAGGGTAAAGCGGAGCAGTTTTCGATACGTGAAGTGGTCGGACAGCTTGATGCTCATTTTTGAGATTCGAACCACTTTTCCGCAAACGCGGCGACGGCGGCGGAAAGTGCCTTCATGTCCCAGTCGCCGGTGTTGACGGTGAGATGGTAGCTTTGGCAATGTCCCCATTCGCTGCCGGTCAGAAACTCGCGGGTGCGGGCGCGGGACTTGTCGATCTCCTTCATCTTGCGGACGAGCTCGCGGTCGGTGAGCTTTTCATCCTCCCTCGCGCGGGCGCGGCAGCGGGCGATCTTCGCCTCGCGGTCGGCGCAGACGAAGATGCTGAACGGATGGCGGTCCTTGAGGATCGCGTCGGCGTTTCTGCCGATGATCACGCAGTCCTTGCCGAGCGCGGCGATCCCTTCGATGACCTTTTTCTGCTGCACGAGCAGGTCGATCCTGCTTGCGTTCATGTAGGCGACCGAATGCATCGTGCCGCCGAAGGACACGGGAAAGTCCTGCCAACCGTGATTGTCCAGCGTGGTCTCGACAAAGTCCGGGTCAAGCCCGCTCTTCTGCGCGATCGCGGAAATGATCTCGCTGTCGTAGTAGTCAAAGCCCAGAATGTCGGCGACGCGCTTTCCGAGCTCGCGCCCGCCGGAACCGAATTCGCGGCTTACGGTAATGATCCTCATGTTTGATCTCCTTTCCGGGACGGCGTTCTTTGCGTTGCCCGCCGGATCGTATATAAAAAATATAGTACAATTCGCACAAAATGTCAATCGGATCGGCACAAATCGACACGGGATGCACAAAGGCACTTGCAAGGCGGCGCCGTTTGCGGTACAATACATATAAGATTTACGGAGGGGGACGCAATTATGATCATTGTGGGTATCTGCGGCGCATCGGGCAGCGGCAAGAGCACACTCGCGAAGAGGATCCAGGACAGCTTATCGTGCAGCTGCGTCATCATCGGACAGGACTGCTACTATAAGAGCTTCCCGGAGCTTCCGTTCGAGGAACGCGTACACATCAACTACGACGAGCCGAACATCTTCGACTATGAGGAGATCATCCGCGATCTCGATACTTTGGAAAGCGGCAAGCCGATCACAAAGAAGGGCTACGATTACGCCGCACATCTGAGAGCCGATTCGGACGAGCTCATCTATCCGCCCGAGGTGCTTATCATGGAAGGTATCCACATGTTTTACGATCAGCGGCTTCTTGACCGCATGGTGCTGAAGGTCTATATGCACGTCGACATCGACACCTGTCTTTTGCGCCGCATCAAGCGCGACATCAAGAGCCGCGGCAGAACGATCGACAACATTGCCGAGCAGTATATGGAAACGGTCAAGCCGATGTATGAAAAGTACATCGTGAACTACATCAACGACGCAGATTTTGCGATCATGCGCGGCGGCAAGAACAAGATGGCGATCGACTGTATTTCGGCCTATCTTACGACGAAAGTTCTGGCCGAACGTTTTGAAAAGGAAAACGGCGCACATCAGGCGGCGCCGGAACCCGAGCGCGACGAGGACTGACACTGCATTTCAAGGGACGGAGCGATCCGTCCCTTTTGTATATTTCCGGAAAAACGTGTAAAACCGCGGTCATTCGGCAAAATAGGTGTTGACAAAGCATATGGAATATGGCATGATATGCGCAGAATGTTTAGTGATCGTAAACTTAAAGTTTAGAAAGGATAGACACGATGGAAGCGGGCAGACCGGAGATCGGACAAAAGCTCAAACGGCTTCGCGTAAAGCTCGGCTTAACGCAGGAAGAGCTTGCGGCGCGCACCGAGCTTACCAAGGGCTTTATCTCGCAGCTTGAAAACGACATCACGTCGCCTTCGATCGCGACGCTCATGGACATCCTCGAAGCGCTCGGGACCGATATTTCCGCGTTCTTCAATGATCGCTCGGACGAACGCGTGGTATTCACGCCGGACGACACGTTCGAAAAGGAGGATGAGGAGGCGGGCAACAGCATCCGCTGGCTCGTGCCGAACGCGCAGAAAAACGCCTTGGAGCCGATCCTCGTGACGATCACGCCCGGCGGACAGACCGAGGAGCTTGACCCGCATGAGGGTGAGGAATTCGGACTGGTCCTGTCAGGCGCGGCGACGCTTGTCGACGGCGACGCGAAATACCGCGTGAAAAAGGGCGACAGCTTCTACCTGCATCCGCAGGGCGTACACTATCTGTTCAACAACGGAAAAACACCGGCGAAGGTGCTGTGGATCAGCACGCCGCCGTCATTTTAAGGGGGGGCACATGGATAACAAACACCTGATCGAGTTGGTTGACGTCTGCAAGGATTATAACGGGGACGTGGCGCTGGATCACGTCAATCTGTACATCAACGACGGCGAGTTTCTGACGCTTTTAGGCCCGTCCGGCTGCGGAAAAACGACGCTTCTTCGCTGCATCGCGGGGTTCATTACGCCGTCCTCCGGTATGATCAAGATGAACGGCGAGGACATCGCGAAGGTCCCGCCGCACAAGCGCGTGATCAACACGGTCTTCCAGAAGTACGCTCTGTTCCCGCATCTCAACGTACATGACAACATCGCGTTCGGTCTGAAGATCAAAAAGACGCCGAAGCCCGTCATCGAGGAAAAGGTCGAAAAAATGCTGAAGCTCGTCAATCTCGAGGGCTACGGTAAGCGCTGGATCGATCAGCTTTCCGGCGGACAGCAGCAGCGCGTCGCGATCGCGCGCGCGCTCGTCAACGAGCCGAAGGTCCTGCTTTTGGACGAACCGCTCGGCGCGCTGGATTTGAAGCTTCGGCAGGAGATGCAGGTGGAACTCAAGCGCATGCAACGGCAGCTCGGCATCACGTTCATCTACGTCACGCACGATCAGGAAGAGGCGCTGACGATGTCCGACACGATCGTCGTCATGAAGGACGGCGTCATTCAGCAGATCGGCAAGCCGACCGACATCTACAACGAGCCGAAAAATCCGTTCGTCGCGGATTTCATCGGCGAGAGCAACATCGTTCCGGGACTTATGCTTGAGGACTACAAGGTCCGCATGAACGGTGTGGTCTACCGCTGCGTGGACGCGGGCTTCGGCAAGAACGTCGAAGTCGACGCAGTCGTGCGTCCGGAGGATATCGACATCGTTCCCGCGGAAAAGGCGCGCATCTCCGGCACGGTCGCTTCGGTCGTGTTCATGGGTGTGCACTACGAGATCTGCGTGGACTGCGGCGGCTATGAATGGGTCGTGCATACGACCGATTTCGCGCCGGTGGGGCAGCGGGTCGGCATTCAGATCCTGCCCGACGCGATCCACATCATGAAAAAAACGCGCGCAAACAACATCTTCGACGCCGAGGTCTGGCCGAGCGAAAACGCGATCTACATCGACGACGTGGCGTTCCCGTGCGAAGGACTTGCGGACTACGAGAATAAAGAGATCGCGATCGTGCGCATCGCGCCTGAAAACGTGCAGCTTGTCGCGCCGCAGGACGCGAAGCTCACCGGCACGGTCAAGGCGTGCATGTTCCTCGGCACGCACTACGAGATCACGGTCTCCTGCGAGGAGAACGACTGGATCGCGCACTCCGACGAGTTCATGGAGGACGGCGAGGAGGTCGGTATCATAGTCGATCCCGACAAGATGGAGCTTACCAAAAAGGACGACGAGGCGGACGAAGAACCCGAAAAACCCGAAGGCGTCACGCGTGAAGAGTAAGAGGGCAGGGGCATGAAGCGAAAATACTTTGCGTATCCGTATATCGTCTGGATGATTCTGTTCATCGCCGTGCCGATGATCTTCATCTTCTACTACGCGTTCAACGTGGACGGAAGGTGGACGACGGAACGGTTTGTTCAGACGATCGCGAACGGAGATTATTGGATCGTTCTCTTAAAGAGCGTCGAGATCGCGTTCATAACAACGGCGATCTGTCTGCTTCTGGCTTATCCGATCGCATACATTCTGTCGAACATGAAGAAATCGGTCGCCGCGTTCATCTCGGTCCTGTTCTTCGTTCCGATGTGGATGAATTTCGTACTGCGCACTTACGCGTGGTATGCGATCCTTGAGTTTGCGTTCCCAAAGCTTTTGGGCGTCAAGCTTCTGACGAATTCGACCAGCAATACCATCGCGGTCCTGGTGGTCATGGTCTACGACTTCCTTCCGTTTATGGTGCTGCCGCTCTATAACACGCTTTCAAAGCTTGACAGAAGTCTTTTAGAAGCGTCCCGCGATCTCGGCGCAAACGGCGTCACGACGTTCTTCCGCGTTGTGCTGCCGCTGTCGGTTCCGGGCATCGTCTCCGGCATCACGATGGTCTTTATTCCCGCCATCACGGCATTCACCGTAACGGCCATGATCGGGCACGGGAAGCCGAATCTGTACGGCAACGTGATCGAGAAACAGTTCAAATCCACTTCCGGAGGGTTTGCTACGGGTTCGACGCTTGCGATCATCCTTCTCATCTGCGTTATGGTCAGCACGCTGATCATGAACCACTTTGACAAGGATAAGGAAGGAGGCAGCATCCTGTGAAACGCGTCCTTCGTTCTTTCAAATACGTCTATCTCGGTCTGATGCTTCTGTTCCTGTATCTGCCGATCGTCTATCTCATCGTGTTCTCGTTCAACGATTTCACGAGCGTATCGGGCAGACAGGCATACAGCAGCATCGGTACCTGGAAGGGCTTCACGCTTGCAAACTACGGCGCGGTGTTCACGGACCGCTCGGCAGGTCCCGCGATCGTGCTGACCATTGAGATCGCGCTGATCTCGAGTCTCGCTGCGACGATCATCGGAACGGCCGCGGCGATCGGCATCAACTCCATGCGGAAACGCACGCGGACCGCGGTGCTGTCCGTCTCGCAGCTTCCGATGGTGAACCCGGATCTCGTGACCGGTATCACGTTTATGATGCTGTTTGCGTTCGTAAGCTCGCTGCTTGGGATCAACGTCGGCGATTTTGCCCGGCTTCTGATCGCGCATATCTCGTTCAGCATCCCGTACGTGATCTTTTCGGTGCTTCCGCGGCTCAAGCAGAGCTCCGACATGCTGTACGAGGCGGCGCTGGACCTCGGCTGCTCGCCGATCCAGGCGCTCTTAAAAGCGGTGATCCCGGATATCATGCCGGGCATCACTTCGGGATTCATTATGGCGTTGACCATGTCGCTGGATGACTTTGTCGTCAGCTACTTCATCGCCAAAGAGCAGCAGACGCTTTCCGTGCACATCTATTCCAGCTTCCGGCACGGCGTGAATCCTGCCATTGCGACGATCCTCTTCGTTCCGCTCGTTGCCATGCTTCTGATCGTCAATCTCAGAAGGATCGCAAAGGAACGGGAGTATGAGATCCAGAACAAAAAAGTCAAAATGAAATAAAGAGACCGAAAGGGGATACAGAAATGAAGAAGTGGATTTGCATCGCGTTGACCGTCGTCATGATCCTGTCGTTTGCGGCATGCAAAAAGACGATCAAAGTCGACGAGGATACCTTTGCGGACGGCGATCAGTACGAGTATATCGGCGGCGAACTGAACGTACTGAACTGGGGCGAGTACATCGATCCCGATCTGCTGACGCTGTTTGAGCAGGAGACCGGCGTCAAGGTCAACTATATCGAAATGACGAGCAACGAGGAGATGCTGATGAAGCTTCGCTCCGCGGACAGCAGCTACGACATCTGCGTTCCTTCGGACTATATCATCGAGCAGATGATCCGCGAGGATATGCTGCAGCCGCTGGATATGAGCAAGATCCCGAACGCGAAGAATATCGATCCGAAGATGATCGAGATCACCAACGGCTTTGATCCGGGCAACAAGTATTCGCTTCCGTATATGTGGGGCACGGTCGGCATTCTGTACAACACGACAATGGTCGACGAACCCGTGGACAGTTGGGGCATTCTTTGGAATGAGAAATACAAGGGAAGCATCTGGATGTATGACAGCCCCCGCGACACGATCGGCGTCACGCTGAAATACCTCGGCTACGATATGAACACCCGCAATGAGGACGAGGTCGCCGCCGCGCGCGATAAGCTGATCGAACAGGCGCCGCTGATCAAGGGCTTCGGCACCGACGAGATGCGGCAGTCGATGATCGAAGGCAACGAAGCGCTGGCGGTCATCTATTCCGGCGACGCATTCCTTTGCATCGATGAAAACCCGGAGCTTACATACATCGTGCCGAAGGAAGGCAGCAACGTTTGGTTCGATAACATGGTCATCATGAAGAACGCCAAGAACGTCGAGGCGGCGCACGCCCTGATCAACTTCCTGAACGACGGCGCGATCGCGGCGCGCAACACCGAATATATCTATTATTCGACGCCGAACAAGGCGGCGATGGAACGTCTCGATCCGTATTTCACGGAGAACGAGATCTATAATCCGCCGCAGGAAGTGCTCGACCGCTGCGAACTGTTCCATGATCTCGGCGATTTTGTGGAGATCTACAACGCTGCCTGGAATAAGATCACGTCTAAATAAGGAGGATCTATGGAACAGCTCAAAAAGACGCTGCGCGATCTGATGTCGATCGACAGCACGACCGGTTTCTTTGTGGAAATGGACGAATATCTGCTTGCCGAAGCAAAGCGGATGGGCATTGATGCCGTACAGCTCAATAAGGGCGGCGTGCGGTTCGACCTCGGCGGCGAGGGCAATCCCGTCACGATCGCCGCGCACGTCGACGCGATCGGGCTCATGGTGCGGCAGATCAACGCGGACGGAACGCTGTCCGTCATCAAGGTCGGGGGCGTGCATCCGTACTACGCACTCGACTGGAACTGCCGTGTACACGCAAGAAACGGCAAGATCTACACCGGCACGGTGCGCCGCAAGAACCCGAGCGTGCACCTGATGAGCCAATGCGAGAAGGATACGCCGATGGATCTTGACTCGAACCTCGTGCTGCTTCTGGACGAGGACGTGTATTCCCGCGCGGACGTCGAGAAGCTCGGCATCACCTGCGGCGATCAGGTCGCGATCGAAACGCGCTATCTGGAGACCGAAAACGGCTTTATCAAGAGCCGTTACCTCGACGATAAGGCGAGCGCGGCGACGCTTCTTGCTTTGGCGCAGCGCGTGGCGGACGGCAGAGTGAAGCTCAATCGCAAGGTCAGCTTACTGTTCACCGAATATGAGGAGATCGGTCACGGCGGCGCGTGCGGTATTCCCGCGGACACCAAAGATCTTATCGCGGTCGACATCGGCTGCATAGGGCTCGACCACGACAGCAACGAGCACAAGGTCACGATCGCCACAAAGGACGCGGCGTTCCCGTACCACACCGTGCTGACCGACGAACTCGTGAAGCTTTGCGAAAAGAACGGCATCCCGTACGCGCTCGACATGATGGTTCCGAGCTACGGCTCGGACGCGGACGTGTCGCTTCGCGCTGGCTACGATGTGCGCCACGCGCTGATCGGACCGGGCGTGCGTGAAACGCACGGCTACGAGCGTACGCACGAGGACGCGCTTGACGCAACGCTTCGCCTCATCACCGCGATCGTCGAAGCATAATTCAAACCACACAGAAAGGACGTCGTTACGGCGTCCTTTTTTGCTTGTCATCCTGAGCATGGTACGCGGTAGACGACGTCTGCATCGTCGCGCGATCTGCTTCTGTAACGTTGTAGGGACGGGCATTGCCCGTCCGTCGAAACAGCGGGACGGACGACCGGTGGTCGTCCCTACAGTCGTCGTGTGATCTTCCTCTGTAACGAAGTGGAAGCGAAGGATCTTTGGATTCTTCGTCGGCTTCACCTCCTCAGAATGACAGCGCCCGTCGGATGCATTACGGCATCCTTTTTCATTCTTTCGACGCAGTTGTGACGCATCCGGGTGTTACAATTACAGCGAAAGACTGCACATAACGCATTTTCATTACAAATTCATTACAGTTTCGTGATGTTTTTTGCTTGACAGAACGGTATGCTGTGCGTAGGGGCGGATCGTATCCGCCCGCGGAAAGGAGCCATTCCATGAAGTACCGTATTGGAATCATTCTCTTTGCAGCGCTGCTTCTCTTTGCCTGTCAGCCGACGCCGGAGGAGCCGATCGTGCTGCAGAAGGATCAGGACCTGATGATCCAACAGGGCTCTGCGACGCTTTTGCCCGAGCAGCCCTATACGCCGCCGGAGGTGCCGGAACGCTATACGTTCGAGTATCAGGACGGCGCGCTTTCGATCCATGCGGACGCGGAGATCGTCGTGCCTTCCGTACCCATGCCGATCGTCAACGTCCGCGCGCAGGGCATCCCGCAGGAGACGATGTACCGGCTTTTTCAATTACTTTCGGACGGAGAAGAACTCGTGATGCAGCGGCGAACGACAAAGGCGGAAATCGCCGCAATGATACAGCAATGGGAGGAGCAGATGGACGCCGGACCGGAAGCGTGGGACGATATGACGCAGGAGGAGTATCAGACGGGCTTGCGGCGAAAGATCGAAAAGGCGAAGGAATCGTATAAAACCGCGCCGGAAACGGAGGAGCGCCGCATCGCGGACGGCACGTACGACGACACATACGTCGCATGGTCGAAAACGGATTGCAAAACCGTCGTCGCGCAGAATCAGAATCGCTGGTTTACGGTTTATTCGTATGAAAACGGGAACTGGGATTCTCAATTTAAGTATACAAGATTTCCGTTTTTCTCCGTTATGAACATGGCGCATTACGATGAAAACATAGATTTACCGGAAGGACTTCGGTATGCGGACGCGAAAGCCGAAGCGGAAACCGTGCTCGCGGCGATCGGAGAACCGTTTGCGATTGCCGCCGTCTATCGTGTCGGGGATGCAGCGGACAATTCCGGAAACGATTCTCTGAAAAGCGGCACGCATTATGCGCTTCGTTTTGATTGCGTGAGGAACGTAAACGACGTGCCGCTTGCTGTCGATACATCGGATTTCGGTTCTTCGGATGGATCGTCTTATTCGATCCCGTGGAAACAGGAAAGCTTACGGATCATCGTCGACGCGGACGGGATCGTTTCGGTCGACTGGGGAGGACCGCTTGCGGTGCTGGATTCCGTTGCCGAGGCAGCAACGCTGATGCCGTTTGAAAAGATTAGCGGAATCGCAGAAAAGATGCTTCCGATCATCTACAATCCGACCGGCTGGGTCGAGACGGAAGCAATGGAAATCAACGTGTGCTCTGCCCGGTTGGAGCTGATCCGCATTCGCGAACAGAATAATACAAAAGAATTGCAGGGCATGCTCGTTCCCGCATGGGTATTTTACGGAACAATCGAGGCAAAAAAGGACTATGCGACCGAAACGATGTATGAAGGATACGGCATAGGCGGCGGTACGCCATTCTACAACGGCGACACGATCATCCTCTGCATCAACGCCATCGACGGCAGCATCATCGACCCGATGCTCGGGTATTGAGCGGCGCAAACGCCGCAGAGATATACGCCCTTGGCGTGTGATATGCCCTGTTGGCGTGATATACGCCTACGGCGCGTGATATATTCCCTTCGGGAATGTTCAGGAGGATTCTCCTGCCGAGAATCTTGAATCATTGCGGGACGTCGAGGTCGACGTCCCCTACATCCGTTTATAAGGTTCATTGCGGTATAGCTTGGTATCTTTTCTTGATGAGCTATGAAAGTATGCTTGGTTATCCGTAGGGGGCATCGACCCCGACGCCCCGTGCATTGCGCATTCGCGCATGAATGGGCGGGAGCGACGTAATGTGGCGACGATAGACTGAGGTCGGTCTCCTCTACGAAACACCGGACTTGACTTGAGCGCCCCTTGTCAGGGGAGCTGGCTCCGAAGGAGACTGAGGGGTAGCTGTAGGAACGACCGCCGGTCGTCCGTTCCGCTGTCTCGGCGGACGGGCAATACCCGTCCCTGCTGATGAATTGCGCTTCGCGCATGAATTGGCTGCGCCGTGAATTGCACCTGACGGTGCATGAATTGCGGCAGAGCCGCAAGAATTGTCCCTGCGGACATGACGGGACGTCGAGGTCGACGTCCCCTACACGCCCCTTTTTCTTTTGGACAGACCGAAGGTGAAGACAAAGACGAGCAGAAGCCCGAGCGCGGAGGAGAGGGAAACGGCAAGCAGATCGAAGCCGTTTTGCAGCATTTCGGCGCGGCTCGCAAGCGTCGGAACGGCGACGGCGGGACAGAACAGCGGCGTGAGATAATAAACTGTCAGCGCTGCGAGCAGCGCTGTGCAGAGCCGGATAAGGCAATACCGCGGCAGGGAAAGCGGCACGTGCGACGCGCTTTGCAGCAGCACGGACGCGCCGCCGAATTGGATGAAAAAAGCGGTCAGCGCAAGCCGCAGCGGAAGCGACAGCGGCAGCGCGGCGACGGCCGAAACGCCGGAGGTCATTTCAAAAAGCCCGAGCGTGACTGCACAGGCGGTCGGGGCGGCTGTACCGAACAGACGGAAGACGCCGGTGGATTCCAAAAGCGCGCCGAGCACGGACGCGAAGACGAGGCAGCCGCCGATATTCAGGATCGCCTGCACACCGTCGCCGATCGCGGCGGGCAGATCGTGCGAAAGCGTGGGCGACGCTTCGGAGGGTATCGCCTTGACATGGATGCGGGAAAGCGGGATCAGCCCGAAAAGCGCCGTTCCGAAGATCCCTAAAAGCAGCGGCAGCGCGGTCCGTGCGTCACGGAACATGCCCGCGGCAACGACGGAGATCAGAAACACGGGATTCGGGAGGTTACAGAACGCGGCGGTCCGCTGCGCATCGGAACGGGACAGCGCACCGTCGCGGTACAGCTTGCCTGCAACCCTTGCGCCGACGGGATAACCGCCGAGGATCCCCAAAGGAAGCAGCAGAAACGGCGAAGCGCGTTTCGGCAGGCGGGAGAGGATCCCGCTTCGCAAAAGGAGCGACGACGCGATCAGATACGGCAGCAGCGAAGGCAGCACCCGCGTCCACCACAAAAGCGCTGCGGCATATGCGGCATTCATAGCGGCGTCCGGCGCGGCGATCAGTCCGAACAGGATCAAAAGCGGGAATAAAAACAGCATAGCGCCCTCCAAAAGACGCTATGCCGGCGACGTCGGATAAATGATTATTGCGCGAGCACGCGCCGGATCTCGGGCAGCGCTTCCGACGCGGCGGCTCTGCCGATCGCGATACATTCCGCGGCGTCGTGCGGAACGATGCGTCCCATAAACGAGACGTCCGGGCGGATCAGCACGTCCGCTCCGAACGGCTTCAGCCGGTCGATCGCCGCGCGCATGATGTCCACGGACCGGAACGCGACCGTAAACGCCTTCGGACGCTTCGGCGCGTACGGCGCCGAGATGGAGAGATCGACGCCGATCACGACGTCCGCGCCGTTTTCCCGGAGGATATCAACGGGAACCGATTCGACCGTGCCGCCGTCGATATATGTCACGCCGTCGATCGTGAACGGGTGCAGCAGCGCGGGGATCGCAATGCTTGCGCGGACCGCCTCGGACAGTTTTCCCTCGTGCAGATAGCGCGTCTCGCCGGTTTCGATGTCGACCGCCGAGCACCAGAAGGGGACGCACGTTTCGGAGAACGAACGGTTGTCCGTCACGGTCTCACAGAGCTTTTGAAACTTCTTTCCGGAAAACAAGCCGGCGCGAAACGGGTTCGCGGGATCGAGCACGTCGCGCTTTCGAAGTCCCGTCGCGAACCGACCGAGCGCGTAAAGGTCCATCTCAGCCGCGTACGCCGCGCCGACGAACGCGCCGACCGACGCGCCGGATACGAAGTCGATCGGAATATTCGCTTCCTCCAGAACCTGCAGGATGCCGATATGCGCCATGCCGCGCATTCCGCCCGAGCCGAGCGCGACGCCGACAAGCTTTCTTTTTCTTTGCATAGGATCCCCTCCGCAGCGTTTTTGATGAGTATGCGCGGCGCCGCGGCGTTTATGCAATTGCTGGACAAAACACAGAAAATATGTTATAGTTTCGACAGAATGAGCGGATATCCCTTACGGAGGAACAGATATGAAAAAGCTGATCGTATGCGCATTGGTTTTTCTGCTGCTGTTGACGGCATGCAGGGGCGCGGAACAGCAGGCGCAGCCGTCGGCGGCGCCGGAAGCGGAAGCAACGCCGGAAGAACAGACGCTGACGCCCGTTCCCACCGCGGAACCGACGCCTGAGCTGACCATGGCGCCGACGCCCGAACCGACGCCCGAGCCGACGCCCGAGCCGACGCCGGAACCCACCCCCACGCCGGAGCCCACGCCGACCCCGACGCCCGAACCGACCCCGGAACCGACGCCGACGCCCGAATCGCCGTTGGTGTTCAGGACCGATCTCGTCATTGCGAACCAAAGCGGCAGGGCTACGGTTGAGATCGACCGCCGGAAGAGCGTTGCGATCGGCGATAAAACCGCGCTGGAGATCCGGCTCGAGGACGGAACGGTCGTAGGACGTGATACCTATCGTTCCCGCAGCGAAACCATACGCATCGGCATACAGCTTCCGGGACCCGTTGAGCCGCGGACGTCTTTGTATTTGTACATGGACGGCGTTCCGTATGCGATCGACAGGAAGGACATCGCCCGCCTCGACAACGACTATGAAAAGGTATACGGCAATTTCGAACGCGGTGATAATATGATCGCATTGACGTTTGACTTTGCGTACGGCGACACGAATACCCAATGGCTCATTGATACGCTCCGCGAATACAACGTCAAGGCCACGTTCTTTATGACCGGCAACTGGATCAAGCAATTCGACGAAAAATGGATCGAGCGTTTCATTGAAGAAGGTCATGAGCTCGGCAACCATTCGCTCTCGCATCCGAACTTCAAAAACATCCCGGAAAAACAGTATGAAAAGCAGATCCGCACGCCGATCGAGCTGCTCCTTGAAAATCACGGGTATCGGACACATCTGTTCCGTCCGCCGTTCGGCTGGAGCAACCTGCCGTCCAACGCGATCTGCCGGTACTACGGCTGCGAGGTCATTCGCTGGCAGGTGACCTCGAGCGATTCCGACGAGACCCTTACTGCCGAGCAGATCCTGGACAATGTGCTCGGAGAAATCAAACCGGGTGATATCGTCCTGAGCCACAACGACGCAGTTCAGCTGCAGAATTACCTGCGGCCGATGCTCGACGAGCTCGTAGCACGCGGTTACACCTTCTGCACCGTCTCCGAGCTGATGGGCTGGGAATGGGACGATACCTTCACCCTGCGAGAACAAATGACAGCCAACGGCGATCTGTAAGAGATCATTACAAGAAAGGAGCATTTTCATTATGATCGGAATGGTAAAAGAAAGAGCAAGGGCAGCGATGAAGCTGCAGTACTGGCCGATCGTCGGCCTTGAGCTGCTCGCAGGCGTGCTGACGGGCGGCGCCGTCTCGTTCAGTTACAATCAATCAAGCATCGACAAGTTTCGAGAGACGATCGGCAACGACGAAGTATTCAGGCGGATCATGGGGATCCTGCTCGGCGTTGTGATCACCGCAAGCGTGATCAGTCTTTTGTATACGTTCCTCGTCGGCAACGTGATCCACGTCGGCGTTGCAAAATACCGCCTGTCTGCCTACCGGCACGAACGTGTCCGCATCACGGATCTGTTCGCCGGATTCAGACAGTACGGAAGACTCGTCGGCACGATGGCGCTGTATACGCTGTTTGTAACGCTCGGTTTCTTCTGCTTCATTGTTCCGGGCATCATCGTTGCGCTGGGACTCTTTGAAGTTCCGTATCTGCTGAACGAGGATCCGTCGCTGTCCGGTATGGACGTGATCCGCCGTTCGTGGGAGAATATGAAAGGACACAAGGGCGAGCTGTTCGGTCTCGTCATGTCATTTTTCGGATGGCTCGTGCTGACGATCCTGACTTTCGGCGTGCTTGCGATCTTCTACACGGGACCGTACATTGCGCTTTCGGAAGCGGGCTATTATCACGAGCTGCACCATAACGTTGACGCAGAGAACTTCACAGCGAACAGCTTCCACGAATAATTGACGCAAAAAAAACGGAACCGATCGCAGACCGCGGTCGGTTCTTTGCTATGTAAAAAAGAAAGGGCGAAATGCCCTTTCTTCATGCTTGTTTTTTTCTTTTACATTCGCCGCAAACGGTCCGGCCCCTTATACGGCTGCCTGCATCAAGCCTTGCCGTTGCAGCCGAGCACATCGACCAGCTTGTGCTGGACCATCTTCTGGATCGCGGCGCGCGCGGGCTTCAGATACTGGCGCGGGTCGAAGTGATCCGGATGCTCCGCGAAATACTGACGGATGCATGCCGTCATCGCAAGGCGCAGATCGCTGTCGATGTTGATCTTGCAGACCGCCATGCGGGCAGCTTCACGAAGCTGTTCCTCGGGGATGCCGACCGCATCGGGCATCTTGCCGCCGTTCTCGTTGATGATCTTGACGAACTCCTGCGGGACGGAGGAAGAACCGTGCAAAACGATCGGGAAGCCCGGCAGACGCTTTTCGACTTCGCGGAGGATGTCGAAGCGGAGGGGCGGGGGAACGAGGAGTCCCTTTTCGTTGCGGGTGCACTGCGCCGCGGTGAACTTGTATGCGCCGTGGCTCGTGCCGATGGCGATCGCGAGCGAGTCGCAGCCGGTGCGCTCGACGAATTCCTGCACGTCGTCCGGATGCGTATAGGAGGAGTCTTCCGCGGAAACGTTGACTTCATCCTCAACGCCGGCAAGCGTACCGAGTTCCGCTTCGACGACCACGCCGTGATCGTGCGCGTATTCGACGACCTGCTTGGTGATCGCGATGTTCTCCTCGAGCGGCAGACCGGACTTGTCGATCATGACGGAGGTGAAGCCGCCGTCGATGCAGCTCTTGCACAGCTCGAAGCTGTCGCCGTGGTCCAGATGGACGCAGATCGGCAGGTCAAAGCCCGCGTTCTGCTCGGCGTCTTCGATCGCGGCTTCAATGAGCTTCATCAGGTAGATGTGGTTTGCGTAAGCGCGCGCGCCTTTTGAAACCTGCAGGATCAGAGGAGCGCGTTCCGCGATCGCCGCCGCGGTGATGCCCTGGATGATCTCCATGTTGTTGACGTTGAATGCGCCGATGGCGTATCCGCCGGCGTATGCCTTCTTGAACATTTCGGTGCTTGTTACGATTGCCATTGCCAAAAATCTCCTTATCTTAAGATTCTGCCTTTATTATATATCCGCGAAAAAGGAATTGCAACCGAAACTTTTTTGGGCTATACTGATAAAAAAGAGTTCGGAGGCAATTATGGCTGAAAAAATGCTTTCTTTGATTATACCCGTCTATTATGAGGAAGAGGTCCTGATGGAATCCTACCGCCGCATGGACGCAGCAATGCGATCCACGGGACACCCGTACGAGATCATCTACGTGAACGACGGCAGCCGCGACGGCACGATGAAGCAGCTGCGAACCCTTGCAAAGGAGCACCCGGATACCGTCAGGGTCTATTCCTTCTCACGTAATTTCGGGCATCAGCTTGCCGTGACCTGCGGCATGGATCACGCAAAGGGCGACGCGCTCATCATCATCGACGTCGACCTGCAAGATCCGCCCGATCTGATCCCGAAGATGGTGGAGATGTGGAAGGACGGCGCGGATATCGTCTATGGAAAGCGCCTGAAACGCAAAGGAGAGACCGTGTTCAAGAAACTCACCGCAAAGCTCTATTACCGGCTTCTTTCGTGGATGAGCGCCTATCCGATCCCGCTCGATACCGGCGACTTCCGCCTTCTGGACCGCAAGGTCGCGAACGTGTTCCTGAAAATGCGCGAACAGGCAAGGTTCCTGCGCGGGATGTCCGCATGGATGGGCTTTGAAGCGGTGCCGATCGAATACGTGCGTGAGGAACGCGCCGCGGGCAAGACGAAATACACGCTGAAAAAGATGATACGCCTCGCCTGCGACGGGATCTTCAATTTCTCGTCGAAGCCGCTGGAGCTGCCGTTCGGTTTCGGCGTCGCGTTTGGCGTGCTCGGCGTGCTTGGGCTCGTCGCCATGATCGTTCTGACGTCGATCTTCGGCGCGGGCTGCCCGCAATGGCTTTGGGCGGCCGTCGGCGGCACGCTGCTCTTTGCGCTGCTGTTCTGCTTTGTCGGGATCCAGGGCATGTATCTCGGACGCATGTACGATGAACTTAAGGACCGTCCGCTGTATATCGTCGCGGAAACGCTGAACACCGAAGAAAACTGAGACAGGAAGCGCTTTGCCGGGCAGAGGCAGAGCGCTTTTTGCGTCTGTCGTTTCTTGACATAATATACTGCTGACGATATACTGTATATAATCTGACGAGGGAGGATAATAACAGATGAAATCGAAATCCGCAAGGGAAAGAGCGAACTCCAAGCGGTTCGGAGCGCTGCTCCGTGCCGTCATTCTGGCGGCGATCGCCGCTTTGGTCTACTTCATAGGCAGAAGAGCAGGCGTCTTCCAGGAGCTCCCGAAGCTGGAACTGAGCGGGAAAGCGGTGCTCCGCGGTATTTTGATCCTGCTTGCGATGTTTGCGGCGGAGGGACTCATCCTGTTCCTGCTGAGTTTGCCGAATCCGAAAAACAACCGTCTTCGCACGATGCTCTCGCTCGCCAAGAACGTCCTGCGCTATGCGGTAATCCTCGCGGCGATCTGCGTTGCACTGACGATCTTCAACGTCGACATCGTGACGATCCTTGCAGGCCTCGGGATCTTAGCCCTGATCATCGGCTTCGGCGCTGAGAGCTTAATCGCCGATATCGTCACAGGAATGTTCATCCTGATCGACAATCAGTACAACATCGGCGATATCATTGAGGTCGACGGATTCCGCGGTACCGTCACGGAGATCAACGTCCGCTCGACCGTGCTGACCGACGTCGGCGGAAACGTCAAGATCATCAACAACTCGGACATGAAGAACGTCCTGAACCGTTCCGACAATTCCTCCAAATCCGTTTCCGAATTCCCGATTCCGTATGAGACGGACATCATGGAGCTTGAAAAGAAGATCCCCGCGCTTCTGCAGGAGATCTTTGAAAACAATCAGCCGCTGATGCTGAACGTGCCGGAATATCTCGGCGTCAACAAGCTGGACGACAGCGCGGTCATACTGCGGTTCGTGGTTGAGGTCAGGGAAGGCGACATCTACGCAGGGTCGCGTGCGCTGAACCACGATCTGTTCGTCGGCATGCGCAAGCTCGGCGTTGAGGTGCCGTTCCCGCAGATCGACGTGCATCAGAAATGAGGGAAAGCGTTCACGAGCTGAACAGGATCCCGACGGAATTTCACGAAAACGGCGCGCCGGAGCAGCCGGAGCTGCCCGATGAATTCAATCGGTTTCCGCGACCGGCGAAGGCGAAGGAAGACCGTTCCCGTCTCCGCAAGATCATGCTGCTTCTTGCGGCGGCGGGGCTTGTGATACTCGGAGTATTCGCGCCGCTGCACCCGGATCCAAGACCGGCGGAAGCAGAGACGGTGCAGACAGAGAAAACGGAAACACCGGAACCGACAGCATTTGCAACGTCGGTCCCGACGGCCGTACCGACGCCCGCGCCTACACCCGAACCGACGCCTGAACCGACGCCGATCCCGACGGAGACGCCGAAGCCAACGCCGATCCCGCCGACGCCCGGCGTGATTGTCGGCTACTATTATCGCGCGTCGGAGGTCTATTACGCGCTTTTGCGCATCTCTGTGCCGGAGCGAGTTTCTTCGGTTTCCATCCGTCTCACGGCGCCGGACATCGAGGAGCCGGCGCTTGAAATCGAACTGACACCCCGGCAGATCGAAAATGGGATTTATCAGCTGCGTGCCGGCGATCGGGACGAAGGCTTCGACGCAAATGAATTCTTTGCACATCATGCGGAAGCGAATCTTACGATGGAGCTGACCTATACGATCCTCAGCGAAGCGGGGGAGGAGACCGTCGCCGAGACGATCGAACCCGCCGTGGAGGACTGGATCTATTGGGGATTTGATTCCGAGGACGACATCGTTGGCGAAATGATGTTCGGTACTGTGTTCCCGAACTGCTTTGTGGGGCGAATCTACGATACGACCGTTGCCGACTTAAAGCTGACGGTCGGCAGCGACGCAGAAGCGCTCAACAACGGTGACGCGGCGATCAGCATTCTCATCGACGGGAGAGAGATCCCGGCAGAGGGAAGCAGACTCATCACAGGCGGGCCATGGCCTGATGACGACGGACTGACCTACTACGCATATATCCTTGTGATTCCGCTTCCGGAGGATTTCCCGCAGCACGGAACGGCAACCATGACGCTGACCCGCAAACTGATCCACAGCGATGCGATCCTTGTAAGAGTAAAGGTAGTCGAGTACTGACAAGACAACTGTATCACGCATTATGCCGAGATCGAGAAAGAGCATCGAAGAGATCAATCAGATACCGCCGGATTATCCGGATATGAGCGCAAAAGAATTTGCGCCGCTTCCCGATGAATTCAATCGCGATGAAACGCGTCCGCCGGAGGAGAAGAAAAAGACCTCGTCGATCCGGAAAATCATGCTTTATCTTGCGTCCGTCGGCGTCGTCACGCTCGGCATCATCACACCGATCATTCGCGTGAACCCGCCGGAGGAGGATATGGTCGCTGCGGTCAGCATGACGCCGACGCCCTCACCCGTCGTTACGCCGGAAGCAACCCTGCTGATCACGCCGGTCGGGACGATCCGCCCGACGGCTGTGCCGACGGAACCGCCGACAGCTGCGCCGACAGAAACGCCTGCGCCGGAGCCGACGGAGGAACCGACGCCGACGCCTACGCCAACGCCTACGCCGACGCCTACGCCGACCTCGACCCCGCGGATGACGGGACAGATCCATATTACGATCTATTCGGAAGTCTTTGACATGGATACGGCGATGCGAGGCGCGTATCCGAGCACGGTCCTTGCGGACGAAACGCTCCCGGCGGAAACATTTACAGAATACAAGCTGCCGCCGCTTCCGGAACAGGAAGGATATGAAGCGCTCGGGTATGTTCTGCTGAGCACCAGCGGAACGAACTATCTCGACACGCTGTACGACGGCAGCGAGCAACCGCATACGATCGGCACCGTTGCGCTGTCCGATACGCTGACCGAGGACGATCTCGGGATCGTTCCGAAGGACGTGGAAGGCGTGTACAATGCCGAGATCCACGTGGTATGGCTGATGGAGGAGAGCGTTTTTCATCTCGAATTCTTCGACGGCGGCGCATTGTTCGGCGACTACTATATCGGATTCCCGATCGAATCCGAACAGCTCTGCTACCTTGCGCCGTTCCCGGTTCCGGTGCGTCAAGACAAAACATTTGCCGGATGGTGCGACGCCGACGGACATATGATCGACGCGGTCACGTACTACGACTTCTTTGAAAAACGGCCGGATGCGAAGACGCTTGAAGATCGTGACTGGCACAAACCGACCCCCTGCAAGGTCTATGCCTGTTGGTCTGACGGAAGCGGCGGCGCGCCCGAACCCACACCGACCCCGACACCGACGCCGACGCCGACACCGACCAAGACGCCGACGCCGACCCCGACCAAGAAGCCCACGCCGACACCACCCAAGAAGCCCCCGCCGACGCCGAAGCTTGTGACGCTGAAATGTTCCAACTGCAGCTACTCCACGAATGCCGGCTCAGGCGCGTCCGGCAATATCCCGGCAGGAACGTACGTCACCGTGACGGCGTCCGGAAACACCGGCAGCGTCGGTATCTTCCGCTTTGAGCCGGAGAGCGCAAGCAGCAAGAGCGGCGAGGAGATAGAGGGCAAATATAATGCCGACACAGGCATGTACACCTTCAGCGTCTCCTTTACGATCCAGACTGATACGGTCGTCTACTTCGGATTTGTCATCAACTGAATCGAAACGGAGCTCAGGAAGGGGCTCCGTTTTTACAATATACCTTTTTTACGCAAATCTTACGGGAAACGCTTGCATTTTTCGCTTGTTTGTTGTACGATAACAAAGGAAAATATATTCTCAGGAGGTTATTTCATATGGTAAGAGTTGCAATCAACGGTTTCGGCAGAATCGGTCGTCTTGCGTTCCGTCAGATGTTCGGCGCAAAGGGTTACAAAGTCGTCGCGATCAACGACCTGACCAGCCCGGCGATGCTCGCGCATCTTCTGAAGTACGACACCGCGCAGAAGGGTTATTGCGGCGTCATCGGCGAGAACAAGCACACCGTCACGTCCAAGGAACCCGAGTTTGAAGAAGACGGCAAGACCGTGAAGGTCCCCGGCTCCATCACCGTGGACGGCACCGAGATCACCATTTATGCGGAGCCGAAGGCACAGAACCTGCCCTGGAAGAAGCTGCGCGTCGACGTCGTGCTCGAGTGCACCGGCTTCTACACCAGCAAGGCAAAGGCGCAGGCGCATATCGACGCAGGTGCAAAGAAGGTCGTTATTTCCGCACCGGCAGGCAACGATCTGCCCACC
>JAFZIH010000063.1 GCA_017554455.1 Clostridia bacterium
CCTTTGCGGACGCGCTGAAAACGGCGAACGCCGCCGCCGCGATCTGCGTTTCCAAACCGAGCGGACGCGGTTCCCCGACACGCGCCGAACTCGACACATTCCTTGCGGAACATATGTAAGCGCCGGAAACGGCGCTTTTTTCATTTGTAAATTCTTCTCCGGATCGGTTGACAAATCGTGTTAAGTGTGTTATTAGTGTTAATACAGTTCATACAGAAAGGAAAAGCGTATGTTCACCATTGACAAACTGTCCCGCACGCCGATCTACGAACAGCTGATCGCGCAGTTTGAATACGGGATCTTATCCGGTGAGATCGCGCCGGACGGGAAGCTCCCGTCGGTGCGCGAGCTGTCGCAAGAGCTTTGCGTCAATCCGAACACGCTGCAGCGCGCGTATGCCGAGATCGAACGGCGCGGGCTGTGCTATTCCGTGCCCGGCAGCGGCCGGTATCTTACCAAGGACGCAATCCTGCATCTGCGGTCCGAAGCGGAACGCAGGATCAACGAATTTGCCGAGCTTGCCGCTGTTCTTCGCGACTGCGGCGTGCAAAAGGCGGCGCTTTTGAACGTCGTCGCGTCCGTCTACGCATCTGCTGAAAGAAAGGAGACCGAACAATGATCACAGCATCATTCGTCACAAAACGGTTTGACGATACCGTTGCACTTCAGAAGCTGAACTGCACGATCCCGGAGGGCTGCGTGTACGGACTGGTCGGCTCGAACGGCTCGGGTAAATCGACGCTTCTGCGGCTGATCTCGGGCATCTACCGTCCCGAGGAGGGCAAGATCACGATCGACGATCAGGAGGTATTCGACAATCCCTCCGTCAAGAACCGGATCGTCTTTGTGCCCGACGAGCTCTACTTCCTCCCCCATGCGAACCTTCGCCGCATGGAACAGCTTTACGCGTCCGTTTATGAACGCTTCTCGCATGAACGCTTTGAAACGCTGCTCAAGGAGTTTTCGCTGAATCCCGATAAGCCCCTCAACACGTTCTCAAAGGGCATGCGCAGGCAGGCGGCGACGATCCTCGCGCTTTCGTGCCGCGCGGACTACATTCTCTTTGACGAGACCTTCGATGGGCTTGATCCGGTCATGCGCAACTTGGTCAAAAATCTGCTCTATAACGAGGTCATGGAACGCAAAGTGACGGCGGTCGTCACGAGCCACTCCCTGCGCGAGCTCGAGGACACCTGCGACCAGCTTGCGCTTTTGCACAAGGGCGGCATCATCTTTGAAAGCGACGTCGATCACTTGAAGACCTCGCTTTTCAAGGTGCAGATCGCCTTCTCGGACGAGTACGGCAAAGAACGCTTCGACGGTGTCGAAATGCTTTCCTATGACAAGCACGGCAGCGTCGCCACGATGATCGTGCGCGGCGACCGCGACGAGACCGAAGCAAAGCTCAAAGCGCTCAATCCGGTGCTCTTCGAGGTCCTTCCCCTTTCGCTTGAGGAGGTCTTCGTCTATGAAATGGGACAGCGCGGATACGAGTTCTCCGAAGTGCTGAAGCAGGAGGTGAAGTAACATGAAAAAGCTGATCCATCCCGGTTTCTTCCGTGAGATCTTCCGTCAGCTCCGTGCAAAGGGGCTTGTCGCGACGTTCATCCTCGCGGGATTGAACCTTGTCTTCTTCTCCATCTATCTGACGCGCGATCCGGTCAAAGCGTCGATCGGACATTTTGACGCGCGGCTGATGGCAGCGCCGATGCTCGTGATGCTGTACGTCTTCGTGCCGGTCATGGCGTTCGGCGCGTACCGTTGGCTGAACCGCCGCGTGGAAAGCGATTTCTATCATGCGATCCCGCTGACGCGCACGCAGATCTACGCGACGACGTCCGCCGCGATCTTCCTGTGGCTATTGATCGCGCTCGGAAGCTACGCCGTCGTACACGCGATCCTGCGCACGGCGTTCGGTCTGCCGATCAACTGGCTGCTGTTTTGCTGCGTCTTTGTCAACATGCTGATCGCGATGGTCGAGATCACGGCGGCGTTTTCGATCGGTCTGTCGCTCTGCGGCAGAGGGTTTACGGCGTTCTTCCAGTCGGTCGCGGTGCTGTTTCTGCCGCGGATCCTGCTCACCGCGTTCTGGATCCTCACCGAGGTAGATTCCGGCTTTACCCTGCCGTTTTCGATGATCCTGCCGGTCTTCAATCCGGAATACAACATTGCCGCGACGCCGATCCATTCGCTGCTCTACGGCATCAACTTCGCGAACCCGCTTGCGATGCTTTGGTCGCTCGCGTACAGCGTGGGTCTGCTGCTGCTCGGCGGCGCTGCGTTCAGAAAGCGTAAGTCAGAGCTTGCGGAGATCCCGTACGCAAGCAAGTTCCTGCAAACCGCCACGCGCGTGATGTTCGGCATGCCGCAGCTTGCGGCGATCACCGTGATCCTGAACGTCTGGCTCCGCTACGGCTGGGAAGAAGATTTCATGCCGCGCGAGATCCTGATCCCGCTCGTGCTGACCTCGATCCTGTTCAGCTTCATCTTCTACTGCCTCTATGAGCTGATCTCGTCGCGCAAGATGAAAAAGGTCGTGAAGGCGATGCCGGGCTACGTGTTCTGCCTTGCGCTCTCCGCGTTCTTCATCTTCGTGCCGTACGGTGTCGGAAAGCTCAGAACGCTTCAACCGATCGACGCGGAAGAGATCAAGTCGTTCAAGATCAACAACGAATCTACGATCCTGATCCCGTCCAACGTCTCAGGAAGCGAAACCTGGACAAACTACGTGCTGTACCATCATGCGTTCAACGACAAGGCCGCAACCGCGCTGATCGCGAACCAGTCGAAGGAGGACTGCAAGGAGCAGCAGAAGGGCGACGAAGTGAACTTCACAGATATGCAGCGCATCATTGTGAACAAGGGTGGCCTGTTCAAAAAGATGGTCAATCTGCCGTCCTACTCCGGCATGTTGAAAACCAAGGATAAGCTGCTGAAGATCTGTAAAAACGATGCGGCATTCATGAAGGAGCTGACCGCGTTCCCGAAGGGACAGGTCACGTATTACGCGCAGAGTCTGACGCTTGCTGAGGCGCGCGAGGTCGGGCGGCTGTTCCGTGAGGACTATGAAAAGCTTTCCGATGAGGAACGGCTGTCACTGTTCACCTTCAACAACTCCATGATCGAGATGAGTGAAGCCGCCGCTTCTCCGGTCAACCTCAGCATCGCATTGTACGGTTCTTACGGCGCCGAAAACTACACTATGTCGTACCGGATCAACAAGATGACGCCGAATGCGGCACAGGCGATGCTGGGCTTCCTCAACGCGCGCAACGAAAAGAAGGTTCGCAAAGAACTGAAAGCGCTCGTTGAATGGATGGAGCATCCGAAAGACGACTTTGTGTTCTCGAGTTTTTCCGTCGGCACACGGGAAGTAAACCAATACAATCTTTGGAATTACGAAGACCAGAGGAAGTTCGCAACACCGAAGGAAGCGCATCCGGACGAATACAAGCTTCTGAAAGCGCTGTCGGAAGCACCGTTCTCGGACGATCCGTCGCATTGCGTGACGTTCTCGATCATCAGCTATGATTACAGCAGCATCACAACGACGACCAGCCGAACCACCGCCGGCATTGCGGTCGACGATACGCTCCTTGCGTACATCGAGCAATGGATCGCCGCTTACGATGCAACCGAGGAATTTCCGCTCGAGGTCGTGGATCTGTAAGCGAGCCCTCCTTAAACAGCAATAAAAAAATCTGCCGAGCGATCGGCAGATTTTTTGTTTTCGGAATCGTTACCGTCTGTACTGTGATGAGCGGGACGTGCGCTCCGGCGTGCGCTTGCCGGTGAAGGCAAGGAACATAAGGTAGGCGCCCGCAAGCAGCAGAATGCCCGCAACGATGTAATAATACGTTGCGGAGACCTTCGGCGACGGGTCGATGAGATCGGAGACGTCGGTGAGGCCCATGTATCGGTCCTCGAACACGGCTTCGTAGTGCCCGTCCACGGGATAGACGTAGACGTAGCGCTTGATCGTGGTCGGCTTTGTGACCTCGTCGGTCTCCTCCGGCACCTCGCCCTCCTGCGCGTCATCCACGCGCATGCGGTCGTACAGGTAGGAATAGTAATCCTCGTCGCTCACGGCGTTCGCAAAGACGATCTCGCCGTATTTCGGGTCGATATAGCGGTAATAGATCGTGTACGGTTCGTCGTCCGCGTTTTCGCCGCGCTGCGCCTCATACGCCTCCAGCGTGACCTCGCCGAGCGATTCAAGCCCCGGAATGACGGCGGGACGCGACGTTGCTTTGATGCCGACCGCGACGAGCACGACCGAGCCCGCAACGCACAAAAGCGCAAGTATAATGAAAAAGATCTTACGATTCATAAGCCAATCCTCCGTACCCTATGGTACACCGTTCGACGCGATCCGTCAATGCCCGGATCATTTCAGCGTCACGACCGTCACGCCCGCGTCGCCTTCGCCGTACGCGCCGATGCGGAAGCTCTTGACCCGCGGATGGGTTTTGAGATAATTCTGCACGCCCGCGCGCAGCGCGCCGGTGCCCTTGCCGTGGATGATGTTGAACTCGGTCCTGCCGTTGCGCACGCAGTCGTCGATGAACGCGTCGATCTCGAGGATCGCGTCGTCGACGAGATATCCTCTTAGGTCGAGTTCGTACTTCATGGTCTTGATATCGGTCATGATCTCGCGCGGACGCGTGACGGCGCGCGGCTGCTCTTGCTTTTTTGTGACGAGGCGAAGGTCACTTAAGGGTACGAACACCTTGATCGGTCCCGCCTGCACCTGCACCTGTCCCTTTGCGTCCTGCGGCTTTATGACGGTCGCGTTGCTGTTTAAGCTCACGACGCGCACGGTCTGCCCGCGGACGACGGACGACGGGATCTCGCCCTCTGCGGCGTCCGGTTCCGGAGAGTCCGAAAGGCGATTTTGTACGTCCCGCATCTTATCGCGCGCGGTCTGGATCGCGCGGTCGAGCGCGCGCGTGTCGATGTTCTTGACCTGCCGGAGCTCTGCGATCAGCGCGTCCATCTCATGCTTGGCGGCGGCGACGACGGAACGCGCCTCCTCCCTCGCCTTTTCGCGGATCGCGGCGCGGTCGTCGCGCATCTTTTTGCGCTCAGCTTCGAGCGCTTCGCGCTCGGTCTTCACGCGGGAAAGCTCCTCGGTAAGCTCGTTTGCCTGCTGTTCGGCAAGCTTCCGCTGCGTCTCCGCGCCGGAAAGCACGTCCTCGAACGCAACGTCCTCGCGTTTCAGATATTCCCTCGCCCGGTCGATGATCGCATCGTCGAGACCGAGTCGCTTGCTGATCTCGAACGCGTTTGACTTGCCGGGGATACCGATATAGAGCTTGTAGGTCGGGCAGAGCTTATCGACGTCAAATTCCATCGACGCATTCTGCATGCCCTCGTGCGTCAGCGCGAACGCCTTAATCTCGCTGTAATGCGTGGTCGCGAACGTCGTTGCGCCGGCTTGCTGCAGGTACATCAGGATCGCCTGCGCAAGCGCCGCGCCCTCGTTCGGGTCCGTGCCCGCGCCGAGTTCGTCCAGAAGCACGAGCGTATCGGAACCGGCTTCTTTCAAAATGCCGACGATGTTCGTCATATGCGCGGAGAACGTGGACAGCGATTGTTCGATCGACTGCTCGTCTCCGATGTCCGCGAAGACCTCGCGGAAGATCGCGATCTCGCTCGACTCGTCCGCGGGAATGAACATGCCGCTACCGGCCATGATCGTAAAGAGACCGACGGTTTTCAGCGTGACGGTTTTGCCGCCGGTGTTCGGACCGGTCACGATCAGCGTGTCGTAGCCGTCGCCGATCCACACGGAGATCGGCACGACGACGTTTTTGTCGATCAGCGGATGTCTGCCGTTTTTGATATGGATCATCCCGTTGCTGTTCAGCTTAGGGCAGTACGCACGCATATCGCGCGCAAGGATCGCGCGGGCAAAGATACAGTCGAGATTGCCGAGGAGCATCAAGCTTTGGTACAGCTCGTCCGCGTACGGCGCGATCAGCGCGGTCAGCCCCGCAAGAATGCGCTCGATCTCGCGCTTCTCCTCCGCCTGCAGCTGCTTATAGGCGTTGCCGAGCTCGACCACCGCGGTCGGTTCGATGAAGACCGTCTGTCCGCTGCCGCTCTGGTCGTGGATGAGGCCCCCGATCTGCGCGCGGTGCTCCGCCTTCACGGGAATCGCGTAGCGTCCGTTGCGAACCGTGACGATCGGCTCCTGCAGGTATTTCTGATAGGTCGGGCTTTTGATGAAGCTGTTGAGCTTTTCCTTGACGCGCTCCAGCGTGATGCGCATCTGTCTGCGGATGCGGGAGAGCTCCGGCGACGCGTTGTCCGCGATCTCGTCCTCCGTGAGGATGCAGCGCGCGATCTCGCTTTCGATCTCGGCGTGCGAGGAAAGCGGATTGGCAAGCCGGTGCAGCGTCGCTTCGTCGTCGCCTGCAAGCAGGCGTTCGCGCGCTCTGCGGCTGGCTTTCAAACACGCGGCAAGGTTCAATAGTTCCGCGGGCGAAAGCGCATAGGACGCTTTCACGCGGCTTAACGTGGATCGCGTGTCCGGGAACGTGTCGACAGGAGAACCGCCGATGCGGCGGCAGACCGCGTCCGCTTCCCACGTCTCCCGAAGCAGCAGTTCCGCGCGTTCGAGATCGTCGGTCGGATGCAGCGCCGCAACGAATTCGCGCCCGATGTCGGACGCCGTATGGGTCGCACATTGGGCGCGGATCTTATCAAATTCTAAGCTTCTTAAGGCACGTTCGTTCATTTGTGCATCTGATTCATGTCGCCTACGACGACGGTGATATCCTGTGTCTCGCCGTTGCGCTCGATCGTCAGCACGATCGATTCTCCGACTTCCTTCATGCGGATGACCGCAACGAATTCGTCCTGCGTCAGTTCCTTGCCGTTGAGCTTCACCAGCCGGTCGCCGACCTGAATGCCCGCATCGTCCGCGGGACCGCCTTCGGTGACGCCGTAGATGTAGACGCCGGGCGTTTTGACCGTCGCGGTCGGTTCGAGATACGTCACGATGGTCACGCCGATGCCCGGGCGGACCTTGGAGCCCTCCTTGATGATCGACTGCACGATCTCCATGACGTTGTTGATCGGCAGCGCAAAGCCGATGCCCTCGGAGGAGATGTTCTGTCCGTACTCGTCGACGCCCGCGGAGGTGTACTTCGCGCTCGTGACACCGATGACCTCGCCGCGCATATTGATGAGCGGGCCGCCGCTGTTGCCGGGGTTGACCGCCGCGTCGGTCTGCAGGTATTCGTTGACGAAGCCTTCGATGTTGATCTCACGCGAAAGCGCGGACACAATGCCGAACGTGACGGAGCCTGAGAGCTCGTCCGCGCTGATCGGATCGCCGATCGCAAGCACGAATTCACCGACGCGCGCCGAAGCGGAATCGCCGATCGGAAGCGCTTTGAGCCCGTCCGCTTCGATCTTCAGCACGGCAACGTCCGTCTGAATGTCCGAACCGACGAGCAGTGCGTCGACCGTTTCGCCGTTCGGCATGGAAACCTTGAGCGCTGCCGCGCCTTCGACGACGTGCTGGTTGGTGATGACGTAGCCGTTCTCGGTGTATACGAAGCCGGAGCCGCTGCCCGCAAGGACCGGTCCGGTTTTGCCGGTCTTGTTCTGGTAATTCAGGATCCCGACGACGCCGGGCGATACCGCGTCGACCACGTCCGGAATGCTTGTAAGCGCCGCCGGATCGAACGGCTGCGCAAGATACGGTTCGACGTCCGGATCGGTCGCGGGCTTCGCGGTCGGGGTCTTCGCCGCGGGCTGAAGCTCCGCCGCGGGCGACGTGCTCTGCGTCTTTTGATCAAGATACAGGCCGCGTGCGACGAAATCGGTGAACCGATCCCAGCCCTGTCCGTTGTTCGTCAGGGCAAAGAACGTTCCGCCGCCGAGCAGCAGCGCGATCAGGATGCACAGAATGATCACGAACACATTGCCTGCGCGGCGCGCGCGGCGCAAAGAGGTCGTGTTTTTGTAGTCGGTCGGATACGGATAGAATTTATGAGACATTGTGTTTACCTCCGTCGGGTATTCGTTTCGCTGCGCTTGCGCGCTCCAATGTAAAGGTGAACTGCGTGCCGCGTCCTCTGGCGCTGCGCACGGTAATGGACTGTCCGTGACTTTCGATGATGCGCTTTACAATCGAAAGACCGAGGCCGGAACCCATCTGCGGCGTGGGCGTGTGCGCCTTTTCGACCTTATAGAAGCGGTCGAACACGTGCGGCACGTCCTCCTGCGGGATACCGATGCCGGTGTCGCGCACCGTGACGTAGACGGTCTTGCGCATCGAATAGGTCGATATGGACAGCGAGCGGCCTTTCGGCGAATACTTGATCGCGTTGTCGATGAGGTTCCTTAAAACCTGCCCGATCTGCGTCGGATCCGCGTAGACCATGCACTGTTCCTGCGCGAAGTGCACCTCCATCTCCATTTCGTTTTCGATGAGCCGCGCCTCGAACGTGAGAAGCGTTCGCCGGATCAGTTCGTTGACGTCGAACACCTCAAAGTTCAGCTGGATCGTGCCGGATTCGATGCGGGCAAGGTCCAAAAGGTCGTTGACCAGGGTGACCATGCGGCGCGTTTCGTTCAAAACGATCTCGATGTATTCCGGATAGTTTTCCGGTGGGATCGTGCCGTCCTGCATCGCCTCGAGAAAGCCCTTCATGGACGTTAAGGGACTTCTGAGCTCGTGGCTGACGTTTGCGACGAAGCTTCTTCGCGTGTCCTCAAGGCCACGGAGCTGCTCCGCCATTTCGTTTAAGCTTTTGCCGAGCTGCGACGCTTCATCCTTGCCTTCGACGGGAATGCGCGTCGAAAAATCCCCGCGCGAATAGCACTGCACGGCGTGGTTCATTTCAACAAAGGGGTTGATAACGCGATAGGCGGTATAGTAGGAGACGATCCCGGAGCCGATGAGCGCGAACGCGCTGACGAGAACGGTCCACAGGATCATATTGCCGAGCGCGGAACGCATTTGGCTCAGATCGCCGCTGACGAGAAGGACGCCGCTGTTTACGTCGTTCCCAATGGTGGCGTACGCCGTCAGCACGGGAAAACCCGCGTTTTGAAAGTAGTTTCGCGTCGTTGCGCCGACCGGTGAGGCATTTTCCAAAACGACGCGGTAGCTCGTTTCGGAAAGCGACTGTTTTGCGTACGCCTCCCACCGGCTGTCCAAATAGATCGCGTTTACGTCGTCATGCTCCACGACGCGCTCGATCAACAGGTCGTTGTCGGCGGCGAGGTATTTAAGGCGCGTCTCGGCATTGCCTGTGTCCGAAGCGATCACGGCGCGCGCGTTTTGCGCGTAACGATTCAACTGTGTTCCGTACTCCCCGATCCTTCCCGCGTACACGATGACCGCCAGCACGACGCCGACCAGCAGCACCGCTGCCGCGACGGTTGTGCACTGCATGAACATCATGCGGGAAAAGATGCTGCGGAACCGATTCCTGCGCATGAACCCTGTTAACTGCGGACGTCGAACTTATACCCTACGCCCCAGACCGTACGAAGCTGCCAGCTTTCACGCTCGCCGAGCTTTTCGCGGATGCGCTTTACGTGGACGTCGACCGTGCGGGAATCGCCGAAGAAGTCGAATCCCCAGACCTGTTCCAATAGCTGCTCGCGCGTGAACACGCGACCGCTGTGCGATGCCAGGAAGTACAGCAGCTCGATCTCCTTCGGCGGCATTTCGAGTGTTTCGCCGTCCAGCGTGACTGAATAATTCTCGAGGGAGATGGTCAGATCCGGCAGCACGATCGTGCGTTCGCTCTCCGCCGCGGGCGCGAAGCGGCGAAGCACCGCCTTGATGCGCGCGACGAGCTCGTTGGAATCGAACGGCTTTGCGATATAGTCGTCCGCGCCGAGTTCCAGTCCGCGCACACGCTCGCCCGTGTCGCCCTTTGCCGTCAGCATGATGACCGGCGTCGCGCTCTCCTGACGGATCTCGTGCAGGATCGTCCAGCCGTCCTTGCCGGGCAGCATGACGTCGAGCACGACGAGCGTCGGCTTCGTGTTCCGGAACGCCTGCATCGCCTCGTAGCCGGTCGTGCACGTCGCGACCGAGAAGCCCGCTTTCTTAAGATATAACTCGATGATCGCCAGAATGTTTCTGTCGTCGTCAATGACCAAGATCGTATTGTTGTCCATGAATACCTCCGTCAATCTTTCACTTGCACCGCAATGCCGTTTTCTTTGAACAGTTCCGCCGTGACGCCGTCGCCCGATATGAGCGTACCGGAAAACGTCCCGTCGTAGATCTGTCCGCATCCGCAGGAGGGGCTTTTTGCCTTCAGGATCGCTTTCTCGCATCCGTACAGCTTTGCCATGCGAAGCGCTTCATAAGCGCCCGACGTGAACGCTTCGGTCACGTCCTTTCCCTCCCGTGTGACAACACGCAAGCCGTCCTTCGTCCGTTCCGCAGGCACGCGCGGACACGGCAATCCGCCCATCATTTCCGGACAGACCGGGATCGCGCCGCCGCTTTTGATAAGGGCGACGATCTCCTCATCCGGAACGATTTTGCCGTCGTACCTACAACGGTATCCGGCAAGACAGGCGCTGACGATAATCATTGCATGTTACCTTTCTATAGGTAGATATATATTAACATAACTTTCGTTTTTTGTCTACACTTTGTTCATAAAAAACAGGTCGGAAAGAATTACCGACCTGTGTTTTGTTCTGTCAGATTCAGCGTTTTTCGTGCTTTTTGCGGTCGATCAGCGCGGCGTATCGGTCCGCGACCTGCTTTGCGATCCCTTTCCACGGGATCGGGATCGTCTGCCTTGCTTTTTCTCCGACCGTCTTTGCGGTGCCGAGCGCGCGTTCCATGCACGCGGCGATCTCCTCCGGCGTGTTGTTGCAGAGGAAGCCGTTCTCCCCGTCGGTCACGCCGTCCGCCGCGCAGGAGCCGCGGATGAGGATGCTCGGCGTGCCTGCCGCCGCCGCTTCCCGCACGACCATCGGTGCGTTGTCGTACAACGACGGAAATACGAACAGATCCGCACGCGCGTAAAGTCCTTTCAGGATCTCGCGGTCCGCGATGTGCCCGGTGAAGACCGCAACGTCCGAAAGTCCGAGCTCCTCCGACATCCTGTGCATCTGCTCCGCGTCCGGGCCTTGCCCCGCGAAGACGAAGCGAAAGTCCGATCCTTTGTTTTGTTTATAGATCGCGGCGGCTTTCAAAATGCTGTCGGTGTTCTTTTTGAAATTCTGCTGTCCGACGAACAGAAAGACGGGACCTGTGCCGAGATCGAAACGCAGCTCCGCTTTCTTGGCGTCCTCGTACGTCGGATACCAAAGGTTCGTGCCGTTCGGCATGACGACGATCTTTTTTTCGAATCCGTATCCCCTCAAAACGTCCGCCGTCGCGTCGTTGACCGTCCAGACCTCGTCACACTTGTTGAAAAACTGCACGACGCGCTGAACCACCGCCTTTGCGATCACCTCGCTGTGCGTTTTCATCAAAATATCGTCGTAATACTTGGAATGCAGCGTCGCGACGAGCGGGATGTGCCGTTCGCGCGAGATGCGCGTCGCTTCCAGCGCGGAGACGAACGGCGTGTGCGCATGCACGATATCGAACGGAATATGATTGAGGTCGAGCTGGAACGAAAGATCGAACGCCGAAAGTCCGACGCTGTACGCCTCGTTCGGGATCGGAACGCTCGCGTATTTAATGACCGGAAACGTTTCCGGCGCGGCGTTTTCGTACTCTCTGCCGGCGTTTCTCGGCGCGATATAATAGCTCGTATGCCCCGCCTTCGACAATTCCTCACAATAGGAGCGCACGACCATGCCGACGCCGTCGATGTGCGGCGGGTAGCTTTCGCTGAATTCACCGATGATCATTTTGCGGTCCTCCCTTTTTGTTTCATCATACCATGCGCAAATCTGTATTTCAACGTATCAGGCATGATTTGTTGAAAAACGCCGTATTTCGAGCCGCTCAGTTGCGGACGACCTGGAACAGATAAAATTTCAGATAATCCGTTTCCGGCACGTTCCAGAGGATCGGATGGTCCGGCGCCTGCTGACGCTGTTCGATCTGCCGAAGCTGTACGCCTGCGTCGAACGCGGCGCGTTCGAGCATGCGCTCAAAGAGCTCGGTCGGCATAAAGTGGCTGCACGACGCCGTCGCAAGGTAGCCGCCGGGCGGCAGAAGCTTCAGCGCCGCGGAATTGATCTCGCGGTAGCCGCGCTCGGCGCTGTTCACGGTCTTGCGCGATTTGGTGAACGCGGGCGGGTCGAGGATGATCAGATCGTACGGCTTTTTGCCCTCTGCAAGCATCTTTGTAAGCAGATCGAATACGTCCGCGGTGACGAAGTCCATGCGATCCGTTAACCCGTTGCGTTCGGCGTTCGCCTTTGCCATTTCGATCGCCGTTTCGGAGATATCGACCGCAGTCACGTGCGCCGCGCCGCCCATCGCCGCGTTCAGCGCGAACGAACCGGTGTGCGTAAAGCAATCAAGCACCTTGCGGTCCTTCGCAATGCGGCGAACGGCAAGTCGGTTGTATTTCTGGTCGAGGAAAAAGCCGGTCTTCTGCCCGTTCTCCACGTCGACGAAGTATTCTATCCCGTTTTCGGTGATCTTCGTGACCGCGCTTTCGGGCGTATCGAATCCGGGGATCGGGAACCAGCCCTTTCCCTGCTCCATGCCCTCGAGCGAACGGATCGCGACGTCGTTGCGCTCGTAGACGCCTCTGATCCCTGCGCCGTCCTCGTTCATCACTTCGACGAGCAGCGGAAACAGGATATGTTTGATGCGTTCGATGCCGATCGAAAGCGTCTGCGTGACAAGGATGTCGCCGAACCGGTCGACTGTCAGACCCGGAAACGCGTCCGCCTCGCCGAAGATCACGCGGCAGCAGGAAAGGTCCTCGCCCATGACTGCTTTGCGGTAATCCCACGCGTAGCGGATGCGGCGCTTCCAGAACGGCTCGTCGAAGCGGTCGTTCGCGTTGCGTGAAACGAGCCGGATGCGGATCTTGGATCGTAAGCTCAGAAAGCCCGTCCCGAGATACTTGCCCTTTTCGGACACCGCGTCGACGAGCGCGCCGTTTTCCGGCTCGCCCTCGATCGAGATCACTTCCGCTTCATAGATCCACGGATGTCCGCCTTCGACCCAGCGCGTGCCTTTCGCCGTGATCGTGCATTTCGGAAATTCCCGTTGTGTTTTCATACTGCTGTCCGCCTTTGTTGAATTGTATCGAGTATAACACATCTTCGTGCAAAAGAAAAGACCTCCTCCCGTCCCGGGAAGAGGTCTTACACGTGATGCTTACTTGAACGCGACCATCGTGTTTGCGATCGCCATGGTGGTCATCAGCATGGCATTCAGAACGGCGGGCAGCCAGATGCTGCCGGTCTTCTTGTAGAGGTTGCGCGAAATGATTGCCGCGATCGACAGCGTCGGGATCATAGCAACCAGGACGATGCCGGAGAGCGCCGAGCCGGGATGCGCCGCTACGCCCGTCGTAAAGAGCAGACCGTACTGGCGGATCAGCCAGAGAAGGCCGCCGCCGGCGTTGAGCGCCATCGCGAGCAGATAGCCCTTGAAGCCCTGCATCTTCTCGGTGTTCGTGTTGATCGTGATCGCCGCCGTGGAGACGATGTAGTATGCAAGGAACGTCGGGAAGTATCTGAGGATCGTCGGGTAGATGTTGAAGTCGAAGGTCTTGAACGCGAAGGTCCAGATACGGAAGTCCGTCTTAAAGACGAGATCAACGAGGAACAGAACGCCGTAGGCGACTGCGTAGGTGATGACTGCGATCAGGATCGAAAGCAGGATCTTGAACGGGTTGAACGTGACGCCGTAGTGCTTGAAGGTAACGCCTTTGTCCGCCTTGCTGACGACGTATACGACGCTCATCGCAAGCAGCGAGATCGCCGCGCACGCGATGGTCCAGTATGCGATGCTGTTGATGCCGAGCGCGTTCCAGAACAGACCGGTCTCATACATCGACGTATGTGCGATCACGGCAAGCAGCGCGCCCGCGGCCATGACGAAGATGCTTCCGACAACGATCGCTCCGCGGTTCTCTTTCTTGATAAGACCGTAAATGAAGCCGACGAGTCCCGCGACCGCGAACGCAATGCCCGCGAACATGAGCACGTTGACCATTTCGGAGCCCGCGCCGCCGTCCATCAACGGTGAGAAGAAGATACCCGGTACCAGAATGAGGCACAGAAGCAGCGCGAACGTGCCGATCTTGGAGCCGGTACCCTCGAGAGAAGGCAGCGGCTTCAGCTCCGTCTTGACCTTGTTGAAGAACGGAAGCTCGACGAGCAGCGAAGCGACGCCGATGATGAAGAACACGAAGCCGACGAGCGCAACGCACTCAAAGACTTCCTTGAGCTGCCAGACCTGGCTGTTTGCGTCGATCGCCTGAATATCCTTGTTGTAGTCCTTGAACGCTTCGGTGTAGAATTCGACCGCGTTTGCCGTCGTGTTCTTGCTGAAGTGGTTCCACGGATGCGTCTGCGCCGGCTCGTAGATGATGCGCTTGCCGCCGTCCGAGGTCTCGTACCACGTGTTGGCCTGCGCCGATTCGGTCTGCTGCAGGAATGCCAGGCCGTCCGGCGTGGAAACGTAGTCTTTTTTGCGGACCGTGCCGTCAGGCGCGTCCGGTGCGTTGAAGAAGAATTCGTCGTACTGCGCGGCAACCTTGCCCATCGTACGACCGCCGCCCAAAGCGTCTGCCGCCGTCACGTCGATGCCGAAAATGCCGCTGTAGGAGAAATCGGAGCCCTCGGTAAGGCCGCAGAAGATCTTTCGGATGCCGGTAGCCATCGCTTCCTGTTCGTCCATCGCAAGCGCCATCGTGCTGCTGAAACCACCCATCGAGTGACCGGTGACGCCGATGATGCCGTTGCCCGCCGCATCCTTCAGGACGTACGGCTGCTCGTACATATATGCGACTGCATCGTGCATGGAATTGACCCAGAACGGCGCCCATGCCTGCAGGAACACGCCGAACGGCGCATACGGCTCGTAGGCGGCGTTGTCCAGATCGGAATGACCGTGGTCATACTGGTCGAGCGCCAATACCACGTATCCGCGGCGCGAAAGCTCGATGGCATTTGCGTCCTGCATCTCGGCGGAATTCAGATAGCCGTGCGTGACGACGACCGTCGGACGCGGATCGTCTGCACCTGCTCCCTTCGGCATATACAGAAGACCGCTGAGCTTGCCGTTTGCCGCATCGAACGTGATGCGCTTCACCTTCGTCCCATTTGCGCCCGAATTGAATACGCACGCAAAAATGCTGCCGATCAGGATCAGCGCAAGGCCGATGCAGATGGCGATCAATGCTCTCTTTTTCATTAACTTTCCTCCTCTATTTTGTTAAACTGTTTCCTGTGGAAACTTTACATGTATATTATATACTTCGATGCGTCGGAACGCAAGTGTTTTGTATATCATACGCAGTTTGTTTACAAATGTTTGCCTGTTCTGTATTGCAGAAACGGTTGATTTTCGGTATACTTTCTTTGGATGTAAATGAGAGGAGGAAAACGCATGAAACTTGCATGGATGGGTGAAAACCGGGAGATCGTCGAAGCGCTGATCCACTACTGCAACATCTATGCCGGCGTTTACCGGATCGAAAAAATGAACTTTCGCGGGATCGCGTATTCCTATTCGCAGATACAGGTGCTGGAGTATCTCCTTGAGAACGAAGAACGGAACGACAACATGTCTGCGATCGCGCATCGTCTCGGCATCACGCGGAGCAATTTCACCAAGATCGTCACAAAACTCTGCAAAAAAGGATTGGTCGAAAAGGTACGTGCGCCCGGCAGCAAGCGCGATCTGAACGTGATCGTGAACGATCTCGGACGCGAGCTGTATGAGGATTACACAAAAGGGATTCTGAAGCGCCATTTCGAACCGATGTTCCGCGATCTTGACAAGCTCTCCCCCGAAGCGCGCGAACATGTTCGCGACGCGCTGTTTCATGCGATGCGTCCCCGCGTTGATGCATCCGGCGATCCCGATCGTAGATAACGCACGCTGCATTCATCGAAGGTGCATCGTAAAAAACGAATCCGCAACTTCAAAAATTAGGTATTGACAATCGTATTTTCGCATCGTATAATATGCGTTGCGCGGCAGTGCTGGAATTGGCAGACAGGCACGTTTGAGGTGCGTGTGCGCAGGCGTATGGGTTCAAGTCCCATCTGCCGCACCAAAAATAATGAACCATCCCTTGCGGATGGTTCATTATTTTTTATATGAATAGGTCGGGACTTGACTGAGCGCCCGCAAAACGACACAGTGTGTCGTTTTGCAGCGAAGCGGCTTTGCGGCGAGGCGCGGACGCGCAGCGCGGAGCGCAAGCGGGAGACGCCGATATCCACAGCCGCAAAGAAGTCCCATCTGCCGCACCAAAAATAATGAACCATCCCTTGCGGATGGTTCATTATTTTTTGTATGAATAGGTCGGGACTTGACTGAGCGCCCGCAAAACGACACAGTGTGTCGTTTTGCAGCGAAGCGGCTTTGCAGCGAGGCGCGGACGCGCAGCGCGGAGCGCAAGCGGGAGACGCCGATATCCACAGCCGCAAAGAAGTCCCATCTGCCGCATTTTACACTTGTCTGAATCATTCATAGTATGCTATACTTCGCTTATGCAGAGAACGGAGATCGTACATCCCTTTCCCCCGTTTTACCGGGCGGATTCGCATATCCTGATCCTCGGCAGCTTTCCCTCGGTCAAATCCCGTGAGCAGCTGTTCTTTTACGGACATCCGCAAAACCGCTTTTGGCGCGTGACCGCCGCCGTTTTTGAGGACGAAACGCCCGTGTCCATTTCCGAAAAGTGCGCGTTTCTGGAGCGCAGCCGTATCGCGCTCTGGGACAGTATCGGCAAATGTACGATCGAGGGAAGCTCCGACAGCTCGATCCGCGACGTCGTGCCGAACGACCTTTCCGTGATCCTGGAAAACGCGCCGATCGCGGCGATCTTCTGCAACGGGAAGCAGTCGTTTGACTGCTATTGCCGATATATTTACCCCAATTTACAGCGCGAAGCCGCCGTGCTCCCCTCCACCAGTCCCGCCAACGCCGCGTGGAGTTTTGAACGCCTTGTCGCTGCGTGGCGCGTGATCCGAACGGTCTGATAAAAAGAAAAATCTATAATCTTTACATTCGTAGATAATATATACATTGCATTTCTGTCGACCCCCCGCTATAATGATTCCATTGTTTGGATTTTGAGGGGTAACATTTGTATGAACATTACCGTTGTGTGCGACGTGCTCGGGGAAGCGAATAACGGCACGACGATCGCAGCGCTGAATCTGATCCGTTCGATGAAGGAGCGCGGGCACAACGTGCGCGTGATCTGTTCCGACGGCAACCGAAAGGGTCAGGACGGCTTTTATATCGTGCCGACGCTGAACCTCGGTCCGCTAAACAACTATCTCAAAAAGAACGGCGTCGCGCTTTCCCGTCCGGTCACGAAGACCGTCGCGGAAGCGATCGACGGCGCGGACGTCGTGCATTTCATGACGCCTTTTTCGCTGTCCCGCAAGGCGATCCGGCTTGCGAAAAAGCGGCAGATCCCGCTGACCGCCGGCTTTCATTGTCAGGCGGAGAATTTTACCTCACACCTCTTTTTGAAGGACGCGAAGATCAGCAACCGGCTGTTTTACCATTGCATTTGGGGACTTGCCTATCATAACTGCGCCTGCATCCACTACCCGACGCAGTTCATTCGCGACACCTTCGAGCATACGATCCGCCGCGAGACGCCGGGCTATGTCATTTCTAACGGCGTCAACAAGGCGTTTCATCCAGAAGCGGTCGAGCGCGATCCGAAATACGACGGAAAGATCGTCATCCAGTTCACCGGACGACTCAGCAAGGAAAAGACGCATAAGGTCCTGATCGACGCGGTCGCGCTTTCGAAGTACCGCGACAGGATCCAGCTCGTCTTCGCGGGCATCGGTCCGCTGCATGACAAGCTTGAAAAGCGCGGACGTAAGCTGAAAAATCCGCCGGAATTCCGGTTCTTCTCCCGCGAGGATCTTGTCAAGCAGCTCAACATGGCGGACCTTTACGTGCATCCCGCCGAGATCGAGATCGAAGCGATCTCCTGTCTTGAAGCGATCGCGTGCGGGCTTGTGCCGGTGATCGCGAACTCCCCGCGCAGCGCGACACGTTATTTTGCGATCGACGAGCGCAATCTGTTCCACAACAAGGATCCGAAGGACCTCGCGAAGCGCATCGACTACTGGATCGAGCATCCGGAAGAGAAAAAAGCGCTTGCAGAGCGTTACAGGGGCTTTGTGGAACAGCACGAATACGAACATTGCATGGATCGCATGGAACAAATGCTTTCCGACGCAGTAAAGGAGCAACGGTATGAAAAAAGAGCGTGAACCGAAGCGCGTCATCTATTACCGCGACGCGGCAAACGAAGACTACGCGGGCACCAACATCGACACAAAGTCCGTCGGCGCGGATTTCCCGTTCGCTCCGATCGGTCCGGTCTGGAAATTCTTTGCGTTCATCGCGTACTACGTGATCGCGATCCCCATCGTGTTCATCATCTGCTACGTCTTCTGCGGCTTCCGTGTGAAAAACCGCAAGGCGATCAAGTCGATCCGCAAAGGCGGATTCTTCCTCTACGCGAACCACTCGCACTTCACCGACGCGTTCCTTGCGCCGATCGCGGCGTATCCGAAGCGCGCGTACGTGATCGTCGGCCCCGACACGGTCTCCATCAAGGGACTCCGAAGCTTTGTGCAGATGGTCGGCGCGATCCCGATCCCGGATGTGTTCTCCGGCATGCCGTCGTTTCTGAACGCGATCCGACTCCGCACCGAGGAAAAGTGCTGCGTGAGCGTGTTTCCCGAGGCGCATATGTGGAACTACTGCACGTTCCTGCGTCCGTTCAAAAGCGGTTCGTTCCGCTACCCCGTCCATCTCGGCGTACCGAGCGTGGCGGTCGCGGTGACATATCAAAGACGTAAGCTGCCTTTCCTGAAAAAGCCGAGGCGCACGGTGTTCATCTCCGATCCGTTCTTCCCGGACGAAACGCTGTCGCCGAAGGAAGCGCAGCGGAAGCTGCAGGAGCAGGTCGAAGGATTCCTGAAGGAAAAGCTCGATACGTATTCCGATTACAAATACTACGACTACCGCAAGGCGGAGGAAACCGAGAACGCGTAATGCGTTCTCTTTTTTATGTCGGAATCATTGCGTTTTTGAAATACGTTTTGTATAATATGAATATCTATATTGGGGAGATATGTGCATGGTAACGAAAAGACATTTCGGAACGACAAAAAACGGTGAAGACGTCTGCGCGTATACGATCGAAAACGACCGCGGTATTTCCGTCACCGTGCTCGATTACGGCGCTACGCTGCAGTCGGTCGTGCTTCCGCACAAAGGCGGGTGGGTCGATATCTTGCTCGGCTACGATACGATCGAGGAATACGAGCAGAACGACGGATACGTCGGCGCGTCGATCGGGCGGTTTGCCGGACGTATACCGGATTCCGTTCTGCGGATCTGGAACGACGCCTTCCCCGTCACCGCAAACGAGGGCAAAAATCAACTGCACGGCGGACTTGTCGGCTTTGACAAGCGCGTCTGGAGCGCGGCCGTCGGCGACGATTCGGTCACGTTTTCGCTCGTTTCGCCGGACGGCGAAGAGGGCTTTCCCGGCGCGTGCCGCTGCTTTGCGATCTATACGGTATCCGACGATGCGCTTTCGATCGAATACGCCGGCGCCTCGGACCGTGTGACCGCGTGGAATCCGACCAATCACGCCTACTGGAACCTGAACGGGCACGACGCGGGCGATACGCGAGAGCACCGGCTTGAGATCCCCGCCGATCGTTTCGTGCCGGTCGGTCCCGACGCGATCCCGACGGGCGGCGAGGCGGATGTGACGGGAACGCGATTCGATTTCCGCACCGTACGCGAGATCGGAGAAACGTACGACAACAGCTTTGTGCTTTCCGGTGGTACCGTCCGGCTTTTCGGCAGCATCGGGATCGGGATGGAGATCAGAACGGACTGCAAAGCGGTGCAGTTCTACAACGCGAAGTATCTTTCGGAACGTCCCGGCAAGGACGGCGCAGTCTACCGCCCATACGGCGCGGTCTGTCTTGAAACCGAGGGGCGGCAGGCGTTGAAAAACGCGCCGATCGCAGAAGAAAATGTGCTTACGCCGGATCGTGTGCTTTCGGAACGAACAACAAGATATCAGTTTTTATACGAGGAGAATTGAACATGGAATCCATCGACAATATGCGAAAAGAGTTTGAAGCGGCGTTCGGTCGTCCCTCAAAACGCGCGTTTACCGCGTGCGGACGCAGCGAGCTCATCGGCAATCATACCGACCATCAGCACGGACTGGTGCTTGCGTGCGGTGTGAATCTGTCCGCCGTGGCGCTTGCGGCAAGAAACGATCGGGACGAGGTACGGCTCATCTCGAAGGGCTTCCCCGCCTGCTCGGTCGCGCTCGATGCGTTGGAACCCGATCCGAACGAATACGGCACGACGACGGCGCTTTTGCGCGGGGTTCTGAGCGGGATCGTACAGCGCGGTGCAAACCCGTTCGGGCTCGATATCTACGTGGTGTCCAACGTGCTTGCGGGCAGCGGTTTAAGTTCCTCCGCAACAATCGAAGTGCTGCTTGCGGGCGTGATGGAAGGGTTTTATCTCGACGGCGATCTCGACGAGATCGGGCTTGCCATGATCGGACAGCGCGCCGAGAACGTGTATTTCGGTAAACCCTCGGGTCTTTTGGATCAGATGGCTTGCGCCCTGGGCGGGATCCAGTTTTTCGACTTCTCCGATCCTGCCGTGCCGGTCGCGGAGCGCATCAACTTTGATTTTTCGGCAAGCGGGCATGCGCTCGTCATCATCGACTCCGGTGCGGATCACGCGAACCTCACCGACTGCTACGCCGCGATCCCGCGCGAACTTTCCGCGATCGATGCGTTCTTCGGCGCGTCGGCGCTGCGCGACGTGAACGAGGACGATTTTTATGCCGCGCTGCCGGTGCTGCGCCGCATGTTCGGCGACCGCGCAGTGCTTCGCGCGATGCACGTTTTCGACGAAAACAAGCGCGTGCTCGAAGCCAAACTCGCGCTGGAGCGGAACGATTTCGACGCTTTCCTTGCCGCGCTGAACGCGTCCGGCGAATCGTCCTATACGCTTTTACAGAACGTGATCGCCGAGGGACACGAGAACGCGCAGGCGGTCGCGTTCACGATCTCTTTCGCAAAAAAGCTGTTGAACGGACGCGGCGCGGTGCGCGTGCACGGCGGCGGGTTTGCCGGAACGGTGCTTGCGATCGTGCCGAACGACCTGCTGGACGACTTCTGCGCGGGCATGGACCGCGTGCTTGCGCCCGGCGCATGCCGTCCGCTTTCGGTCCGCAAGCGCGGCGTTTATGAATTGACGTTGGAGGACTGAGGCATGAAGATCAAACGCTTCTGGATTGCGCTGTTCGTATTCAGCTTGATCGGACAGATCGCATGGGTCGTTGAAAACATGTATTTCAACGTCTTCATCTATCACATGTTCAACGCGTCGCAAAGCGATATCGCGCTGATGGTGCAGGCGAGCGCCGTCGCCGCGACGCTGACGACGCTGTTCATCGGTGCGGCTTCAGACCGGCTCGGCAAGCGCAAGGCGTTCATTACGGTCGGCTACCTCCTTTGGGGCATTTCGATCCTGTGCTTTGCGGTTCTTCGCGTCGACTGGATCGCAAAACTCTTCCCCGCCGCCGCGCAATCCGCTGCGAAGGCCGCCGCGATCGGCGTTACGCTCGTGATCGTGTTCGACTGCGTCATGACGTTCTTCGGGTCTTCCGCGAACGACGCGTGCTTCAACGCGTGGCTGACCGACAGCACGGACGAAACGAACCGCGGCAAAGCCGAGGGCATCAACGCCATGATGCCGCTCATGGCGATCCTCGTTGTGTTCGGCGGCACGATGTGGATCGACAAGAAAAATCCCGCGCACTGGACAATCCTGTTTATCGCGATCGGCGCGATCGTGCTCGTTTCCGGCGCGCTCGGCTTCTTCCTGATCGATGAAACGGCAAAGCCGGAGCCGCAGCCGGACGGGTACCTCAAAACGCTCTTTTACGGCTTCCGTCCGCGCGTCATGCGCGAGAATCCGGACCTGTATCTTTCGCTGATCTGCTTTACGATCTTCGGCATTTCGATCCAGGTCTACATGCCGTACCTCATCCTCTACTATACCGAAGCGCTGCATCTCGACAACTACGTGCTCATCATGGCACCCGCGATCATCCTTGCGGCGGTCGCTACCGCGTTCTACGGGCGGCTGTACGACAAGCTCGGGTACCGGAAAACGCTGATCCCCGCGCTGCTCGTTCTGCTGTTGGGCTATACGGTTCTGTTCCTGTTCCGGCATACCGCGCTCGTCTTTCTCGGCTCGCTTCTCATGATGTGCGGATACCTTTGCGGCATGGCGGTGTTCGGCGCGCGCATCCGCGACTGTACGCCGATCGGCATGGCGGGGCGGTTCCAGGGGCTTCGCATCATCGCGCAGGTGCTGATCCCCGGCGTGATCGGTCCCGAGATCGGAAAACTGGTCCTGAAAGGCGCGGAAACGATTCTGAACGACGACGGAACGTATTCCTTCATTCCGAACGCGAATATCTTCCTTTGGGCGGGCGTCGTCCTTCTGCCGATCGCGATCGTGATCGGGATCGAGCTTGCCCGCGCACGCAAAAATCCGAAAAATGCATGATTCGGCATATGAAAAAGGATCGCGGTTCCGCGATCCTTTTTGTGTATCGTTACGATTAGTTGAGAGCGTCCTTCAGAGCTTTGCCTGCCTTGAACGCAGCCGCCTTGGTCGCCGCGATCTCGATCTCCTTACCGGTTGCCGGGTTGTGGCCCTTGCGTGCCGGACGGGTCTTGGTTTCAAAGGAGCCGAAACCGACGACGGAAACCTTCTCGTTCGCCTTGAGCGCTTCGACGATGGTGGTAACGACCGCGTTGACGGCCTTTTCTGCGTCCTTCTTGGACAGTTCGCTCTTCTCTGCAACTGCCGCGATGAGTTCAGTCTTGTTCATGATTATTCCTCCGTAAATGATTTTCAAAAGTTATGGTACTCTTGACGAGCAGTGCCTATTTTACCAACCAAATCCCCGTTCGTCAAGCCCTAATTTGCTTTTTTACTCGGAAAACAGGGATTTTTTTGCCTTTTCCCAGTACTTGTCCTGCTCGGAAAGCGGAAGGTCCTTTAACTCCTTGCCGTCCGCTGCGGCAAGCTCCTCCATCCAACCGAACCGCGTGATGAACTTATCCGTCGCATCGTGCAGGATCTGTTCGCAGTCGAGCCCGAGCAGCCGAATGACGTTGACGACCGCAAACAGGAGATCCCCCGCCTCCTCGGGAAGGTCGCCGTCGCCCTGCATCGCGGCTTTCAGCTCGTCGAGTTCTTCATAGACCTTCGGAAGCGCTTCGTCTGCCTCGTTCCAGTCAAAGCCGACCTTGCGCGCGCGCTTTTGTACTTTCGCGCTTCGCATCAGCGCCGGGAAGCGCTTCGGCACCGCGCACAAGACTTCCTTCTGCGTTTTCTGGTTCTTTTCCTTCTGCTTGAGCTCGTCCCAACGTTTCAGCACATCCGCGCTCGATTCCGCCTTTTCCGTACCGAACACGTGCGGATGGCGATAGACCAGCTTTTTGACAATGCCGTCCGCAACGTCGTTCTCGTTGAACCTCCCCTGCTCGTCCGCGATCGTCGAATGGAACACGACGTCCATCAGCACGTCGCCGAGCTCCTCGACGATGTGTGCGTCGTCCTGCTCGTCGATCGCGTCGTTCAGCTCGTAGCATTCCTCGATGAGATCGCCCTTCAGGGATTCATGCGTCTGTTCGCGGTCCCACGGACACCCGCCCGGCGCGCGCAGCCGCTGCATGA
>JAFZIH010000064.1 GCA_017554455.1 Clostridia bacterium
GAAACGCGCATGAACGTACGCATCGAACAGGTCGAAAAGGAGCGTGAGGAGCTCGTTCTGATCCGCTGCCATGCGGTGACGGACGAGGTGCGGGAGATCGCGTCCTTTATAAAATCCCGCGCAGGCACACTTTCCGGTACGTCGGATGAAAAGCAGTACGAGATCCCCGTGACGGACGTCTGCTATATTGAATCCGTCGACGGCAAGACCTTCCTGTATACGCGCAATCGGGTCTACGAGACCGCGTATCGCATCTACGAGCTGGAGGATTTGCTGAAACCCAAGCATTTCCTCCGGATCGCAAAGCCGATGCTCGTCAACCTGATGAAGATCAAGTCGATCCAGCCCGCCTTCAACGGTCGGTTCACGGCGACGCTCAGCTCCGGCGAAAAGATCATCATCTCGAGAAACTACGTGAAAGCGCTGAAAGCCGCGCTGAAGGGGGAATAGACGATGGGATTCAAACGGTTTCTTGTCAATAAGCTGATCCTGTTTTTCATGCTGTCGACGCTGATCACGGTTGCGATCGTGATCATCGGTTCCGCGTTCGATCCCGAAGCGCAGTTCGGCTATCGGGACATGCTGGTCCCGATCGAGTACGCGGCGCTGTGCATGCTGCCGACGCTCGTGACGTATTCGAAGCGCGAGCTCTCGCCGAAGGCGCTGCTCGTTCGAAAGGTGATCATGCTCGTGCTCATCGAGGGCGTGATCCTGTTCATCGCGTTTACAAGCGACGTGATCGACACGAGCCGGATCGAGGTCGTTCTCACGATCGCGGGAAGCGTGCTTGTGATCTTCGTGCTCGCCAATCTCTTCGTGTGGCTCAAAGACGCCGCCGAAGCGAAGAAACTGAACCGCGAGCTCGAAGCGTTCCAGAAGCTCCACGGATGACCGACTCTTATGAAAGCCCTGCGCATGCGGGGCTTTTTTCGTGCGGGAATTTTGACAAAATTCCGGGAAAAAGATGCGCGAAAGTTCACAGGATCCGGGAAGGATTTTCCGTTTTCGTGTCGTATTGTAATTATATAGGACAATGTAATTAGATATAATATTATAGACGCAGTAATGACCTGCAGAGAGTCATTACTGCGTTAATTACATACGATGTAATTACATATAATTACGGATCACGGTCACGGAAAAAAGGAGGGCTTCCGTGACCGTATCCCAAAAGGAACTGCAACCAAACGGCGCAAAGCGCGGTATTCCGTATAAAGGGACCTTTCCAAGACGGAAAAACTGTGATATACTGAATTTTATGAAGACGGAGCGCGGGGAAAACAAACGGACGCTTGATAGACGCCTTGCATGGATCCTTTCCGGGATCGTGCTTGGCGTGTCGGTGCTGGTCGCCGCCGTTTCGATCGCGCGCGGGCACAAGACCGTGATCGACCTGGAAAACTACGTGAACGTCGGCACGGACGCGGGCGGCAATCCCGCGGTGCTTCTGGACGTCGACGCGATCCTGAACGATTACCGGCTCCCGAACCCGAACCGTCCCGGCGTGAACGCGTCGGATTATCCCGAGGTCTACGCGCTCTGCACGGCAAGGATGCTGCTCCGGCCGATCGACGAGGAGCACATGCGCGTGACGATCGACGCGGACACGGAAACGCTCGCGCGATACGGCATCACGTTTAAGACCACGACGTGGGACCAACAGATCAGGGGCTTTGTGGCAGGCGCGACGCCGACGCCCGTACCGGTTCCGCAGGGGGAGACGCAGACGCCGCCCGATACGCCTGCGCCGGAAGATCCCGACGGGTATCTCGATTCGCTGCTGGACAGCGACGGAAACGGGCTGAATCTTCGTTCCGTGTGCGAAGCGGTGCAAAGTGAACGCGATTTGTTGTGTAAAGAGATATTCGGAAACAATTATGACACAACTAAGACACAAGTCGCGTTTATAGTATATACAGGAGGACGGCACAGGAATCTGTACCGCGCGAGCTATACGGCGACCTACCGCCCGGAGGACGGCACGGAGCAGGTCGTGATCTGGTTCACGGTCGACGTCTACGATCTGTACCGAACGGAGGGCAGGATCGCCTACGGCAACATCGACGTATCGCTCTGCGACACCGAAGCGGAGAGCAAGCATCTGCCGGGCAACGGCACGGCGACGAAGCTTTCGGGCGGGGGCGTGCGCGTCAGCGGGAAGGACGGGTTTGACCTGAACGGATTCGTGAAATTCCCGGACTCTCCGACAAGCTACCGGCTGGCAAACGGCGTCTACTGGTCGCCGACCTACGACGCGTTGGACGAGGACATGATCTGGAAGCTGACCGCGGTCGACGGGCACTCGCTCGCAAACCTTCTGCGCTATGCGCGAAAGGAGATCTACGCCCGCTACTATGTGCCGTTTGATGAGAAAACGGAACGCGAGTTCTACGAGCATTACGGCGCGTACGACTGGTATGAGCCGAGGGTCCCCGATCTTTCGGGGCTGATGACGGAAACGGAGCGGAGCAATATCCGGCTTCTGCGCGAGATCCAATCTTTGATTGAAAAATAAGGAGAACCGTATGAAAACCATTCGAACCATTCTTGCAACCTTCGGCGTGACGTCCCTGCTGTACGGACTGTTCGCGCTGATCGCGATGCGGCTGAACCCGGCGTTCACCGGCCGGTCGATCTATCAGCTGTTTCGGGACACGGGCTTTGTCGCGCTGGTGATCGGCATCGGCTGCGTCCTCTCGTTCGTCATCATGACGATCGCGATCGTCTCATTCCGCGACGAAGACACGCGCAAAAAGCACGAGACCGCGGAGGAGGACCTGTTCGACGATTTCCTCGAGGAGGAGACCGTTCCGGAGGAACGCGCCGACGAGGCAGACGAGAGCTGGTCGCCGGAGATCAAGCGGAAACAGCGCAGAGCGCTGAGGCACGCGGACGAGGAGCCGACGCCGGATCTGTTCGCCGAGGACGACGAGGAGCAGATCCCCCTGCGTGAGGATGAAGAGCAGATCCCTGTGCGCGGCGACGACGCGTACGATGGTTTTTCGGAGATCCGCCGCACGGCGCCGGAGGAACCGGAACCACGGGAACCTATTGAAATGCCGGAGACGCCCGAAATGCCGGAGACGCCCGAAGCGTCCGCACGTACCGCGACGAAGCGGTGCATCTACTGCGGAGAGACGATCGACGCCGATTCCGCGTTCTGCATCTACTGCGGCAAGCGCGTGTAAAGGAGGGAACGGAACATGACGAATGCTTCGATTCGCAGACTGATCGGCGGATTCGGAACCGCCTTGGTCTTTCTGATCTGTGCCGTCGTGATCGGCGCGCACTTCCTGACCGGACGCAGTCTTCAGCGCATTGACGTTTCCGAATACGTGACCGTCCAAAGCGACGGCGCGGGCGGCTATACGGCTTCGTTCGATATCGACCGGCTGATCACAAAGGAACGCCTGCACAATCCGACGGAAACGGAAAAGGCGGAGTATCCCGAGATCGCGGCTTTGAAGGGCCTTGCCATCCGCGTGACGCCGCGCGGAGACGGGTATGAACTTGAGACGGTCACAAGCGGCGAGGACCCGACCGCGCTTTTGAAACAGCACGGGATCCGACTGATCAACACGAAATGGTCGCTGAGCGGCGCGGAGATCGCCGCCGCCGCGGGACAGAGACCCGCGCAGGAAACGTCGTTGGCTTTTGCTGACTACGTCCGCACGAACCGCACGGATTCGGGCGACTTTACCGCTGCGGTGGATATCCGGAGCATGCTGCGCGACGCGGGCATCGAAGCGGACGCCGATCCCGAAACGAACGTCGGCGCGCGCGCGCTGAGAAGTCTTGACGTTGCGTGCAGCAAGACAGACGACGGTTATCGGCTGCAGACCACGAGTACGCTTCCGACGGTCATGGAGGACCTTGCAGCCGCCGGCATCAAGATCACGAATACGCAATGGACATGGACCGCTGCGGAGATGGAAAAACATATCGGCACGGTGACGCCGCCCGACGCACCGAAAACGCTCGTGCCCGAAACGCCTGTTCCCGCAACGCCGGATGCGCCGGAATCGGCAGCGCCGACGACGCCGTCCGGGACCTTCAACGACACGCCCGACAAGACGCCGGAAGCCGCCGCGACCGCAGTGCCCGCGCGCAATCCGAACGCGATCACAACGCTGTACGGCTTCGACCAGACCGAGCTTCGCAAGGCGATCCGCGCGGCGAAAGAACAGAAATACGGCAGCAGCATCGAGTCCAGCGAGGTCAAGTATAACTATTTTGCGGTCGGCGGCGACAGCGCGCAGTACGGCAACGTGTTCCGCCTCGTCTACGTGATCACGACTTCAACAGGCACGGAATACCTCGTTGCGGACGTTTACGACGTCGAGCTCGAGACCGGCTATCAGGCAAGCGACGTAAAGCTTACGGTGAAGGAAGGCCGCACCGCCGCGAGAAGCACCGATGACCTGAAGGATTATACGGTCTATACGCTGAACGAGGGCAGCATGGTGTTTGCGGAGAACAAGGACAAGAGCCCGTTCGACAAGGACGGTCTCGTCAAGGCGAAGAGCATCAGCGAAGCACTGACCTACGACGAGCTTTGGGATATCCCGACGACCGACGACATGACGCTCCTGCGGCTTCTGGGCTACGCGCGCAACGAGATGTTCGCCCGCGGCGGACATAAGTTCGGGGATTCGAGCACGTATACGAAGTATTATAAGCAGTTTTCCTGGTACAAGCCGACCGGAAAGGTCACGGCAGACCAGCTCGCCGAGAAGTATCCCGCGACCAAGAAGAACATCACCACGATCAAGTTCCTCGAAAACCTGATCAAGGAAGGTTGATCGTACAAAACAAGCTGCGGGCGGATCCTCCTCTTCGGGGGATCCGCTTTTCTGCTGAAAAAAGCCGAAATCGGGGCTTTACAAACCGAACTGTTTCGGCTATAATGATTCGGTAAATCGTTGATCGGGACGAGTAGCGTTTCGGGATACCCTCAGCGAGCCGCGTACGGTGCAAGGCGGTGGGAGAACGAGCGTGAAGATCACCCGTGAGCGGAACGGCGAAGGCGGCGTCTGCCGCTGTGTAGTCCTTCCCGTATCCCCGCGTTAAGGGGCAATGAGCGGACAGGGGGAACCCTGTCAACTGAGGTGGTACCGCGGAGCAGCTTCGTCCTCTTATTCGGACGGAGTATTTTATTTTTGGAGGAAAGCATGTATAAGAAAGTCAGCACAGACATGGATTTCGTTTCCCGCGAAAAGGAGACGCTTTCGTTCTGGAAGGAGAACCGCGTCTTTGAACAGAGCGTGGAATGGCGCAAGGGCGCGCCTGCCTTTACGTTTTTTGACGGCCCGCCGACGGCAAACGGCAAGCCGCATATCGGGCACGTATTAACCCGCAGCATCAAGGACCTGATCCCGCGTTATAAGACCATGAAGGGCTTCGACGTGCTTCGCAAGGCGGGCTGGGATACGCACGGCCTTCCGGTGGAGCTGGAGGTCGAAAAATCGCTCGGTCTCGACGGCAAGGAGCAGATCGAGGCGTACGGCGTCGAGCCGTTCATCAAGGCGTGCAAGCAGTCCGTGTGGAAATACGAGTCCCAGTGGCGCGAGATGTCAGATCGCGTCGGGTTCTGGTGCGACATGGACAATCCCTACGTCACCTATAAGGACGATTATATCGAGTCCGAATGGTGGGCTCTCAAAACGATCCACGAAAAGGGCCTTCTCTATAAGGGACATAAGATCGTTCCGTACTGTCCGCGCTGCGGAACGGCGCTGAGTTCCCACGAGGTCGCGCAGGGCTATCACGACGTCAAGGAGGTCTCCGCGATCGCGCGCTTCTATTTGAAGGACGGAAGCGGCACGGCGATCCTTGCGTGGACGACCACGCCGTGGACGCTGCCCTCGAACGTCGCGCTGTGCGTCAACGCGCACGAAACGTACTGTAAGGTCGTGTCCGAAGGCAAGACCTATATCATGGCGGAAGCGCTTGTAAACTCCGTGCTCGGCGAGAACGCCGAGATCGTTGAGACGTTCTCCGGCGAATCGCTTGTCGGCACCGAATACGAGCCGCTGTTCGATCTTCCCGTGAATTTCCGGGGCAAGAAGGGTTATCGCATCGTGGCGGACGATTACGTCACGCTGACCGACGGTACCGGCGTCGTCCACATCGCGCCGGCGTTCGGCGAGGACGACAACCGCGTCGGCAAGGTCTGGGATCTTCCTTTCCTGCAGCTTGTCAACACGTCGGGTCACATGTGCGGCGGCACGCCGTGGGACGGTCTGTTCGTGAAGGACGCGGACAAGCCGATCCTTGCGGCATTGAAGGAGAGCGGCAAGCTCTTTGCGGCGCTGCCGTTTGAGCACAGCTATCCGTTCTGCTGGCGCTGCGACACGCCTTTGATCTATTACGCCCGCGAAAGCTGGTTCATCAAAATGACCGCGGTCAAGGACAAGCTGATCGCGTTCAACAAGTCGGTCAACTGGATCCCCGAGACGATCGGCGAGGGCCGAATGGGCAACTTCCTCGAGAACGTCATCGACTGGGGCATCTCCCGCGAGCGTTACTGGGGCACGCCGCTGCCCGTGTGGATGTGCGAATGTGGTCACGTCCACGTCATCGGCAGCCGCGCGGAACTCAAAGCCATGAGCCGCAACTGCCCGGACGACATCGAGCTGCACAAGCCCTACATCGATCAGGTCGAGGTCGTGTGCCCGGTCTGCGGAAAGATCATGAAGCGCGAGCCGGTCGTCATCGACTGCTGGTTCGATTCTGGTTCCATGCCGTTTGCGCAGTGGCACTATCCCTTCGAAAACAAAGAGGAGTTCGAGCGCCGCTATCCCGCCGCGTTCATCTCCGAGGCGGTCGATCAGACGCGCGGCTGGTTCTATACGCTGATGGCGGTCGCGACCTGCCTCTTTGAAAGAGCGCCGTTCGAAAACTGCGTCGTGCTCGGGCTCGTGTGCGACAAGGACGGCAAGAAGATGTCCAAGCACATCGGCAACGTCATTGCTCCCGCGGACGTACTCGATAAGCAGGGCGCGGACGCGGTCCGCTGGTATTTCTACACGGCGAGTGCGCCGTGGCTCCCGTCGCGCTTCTCGGGCGAGGCGGTCAGCGAATATCAGCGTAAGTTCATGAGTACTTTGTGGAACACCTACGCGTTCTACGTGCTGTACGCCGACATCGACGGGTTCGATCCGACAAAGCATACCTTGAAGCGCGAGAACCTTTCGCTGATGGATCGCTGGATCCTGTCGCGTCTGCAGACGCTTACGAACGACGTCGACGGCAATCTCGAAGCGTTCCGCATCACCGAGGCGGGCAGAGCGCTGATCGACTTTGCGGACGAGCTTTCTAACTGGTACGTGCGCCGCTGCCGCGACCGGTACTGGGGCGCGGAGATGACGGACGACAAGGAAGCGGCGTACATGACGCTCTACACCGTGTTGAAGACGGTTACGCTGCTCACCGCGCCGTTCTGCCCGTTCATGACGGAAGCGATCTATCAGAACATCGTGCGCTCGGTCGACGAAAACGCGCCGATCTCCGTGCATCTCAACGATTATCCGGCGGCGGACGAAACGTTTGTCGACGCCGCGCTCGAGGACGAGATGGCGAAGGTCCTGAACATCGTCACGGTCGGCAGAAGCGCAAGAAGCAGCGCGGCGCAGAAGACCCGTCAGCCGCTCTCGAAGATGTACGTACAGGGCGAAGCGCTCTCCGAACGCGCCGCGAAGATCGTCACCGAGGAGCTGAACGTCAAGGCGATCGAGTTCATCGAGAACGCCGACACGCTGATGAGCTATAAGGTCAAGCCGCAGCTTCGTACCCTCGGCCCGCGCTACGGAAAACTGCTCGGAAAGATCTCCGCGCACCTTGCGGAAAACGGCGACGCGATCGTCAAAGCGCACCATGCGGGGCAAAACTACACGTTTGAGATCGACGGCACCGAGGTCGTGCTGAGCCCGGACGACGTGCTGGTCAGTACGCAGCAGAAGGAAGGGCTCGTCAGTGAACAGGGCGGCGGCGTGACCGTCGTGCTCGACACGAACCTGACGCCGGAACTCAAAGAGGAAGGTCTCATGCGCGAGCTCGTTTCGAAGCTCCAGACCATGCGCAAGGAGGCGGGATTCGAGGTCGCGGACCATATCCGCATCGGTTACGTAAACGGCGATGAAGCAGCGCGTGTGCTTGTAAAATATGCGGAAAGCGTCATGGCGGACACGCTTGCGGAGCGCGTCGAAGAGGGTGCGTTCGGCTACACGAAGGACTGGGAGCTGAACGGAAACGCGATCACGCTCTCTGTTGAAAAACTCTGAGGACAGCAATAAAAAACGGATCGGCGAAAGCCGGTCCGTTTTTCTGTTTTGGAATCAATTTTCCTGCGACGCGGGTGGTTCTTCCGGTGCGGGCTCTTCCTTTGCGGGCGGCTCTTCCGGCGCGGGTTCTTCCTTTGCGGGCGGTTCTTCCGGCGCGGATTCCTCCGGCGCAGGTTCCTCCTTCGGCTGTTCGACACCCGTCTTGCTGACCGCGATCAGAAGCAGCGCGGTATCGAACATCAGCACGGAGAGGATGTGCAGGATCGGCTCGTTGAACACGGTCATGAAGATCAGAAGGATCGCTTCCGAAAGCAGGAACAGCCGTGCGGCGAACCGCGCGCGCGGCAGCTGTCCGCCGGCGGCGTAGTTTAATAGCAGCAGAACGACCGCGTATGCGGCGGCACCCCATGCAAGCGTACCGATCTTCGGCAGGAAGCCGAAAATGATCAGAACGGACGCGAGCGCGGAGACCACGAACCATTGGATCCACATCTTGAGCGGCATCGGCGACTTGTACAGGAACGCGAAGATCAGCAGCACGTGCGCAGCCATAAAGAGGATCGCGCCCTGCAGAACGTACAGACACATCACGACATCCGCGACGATCAGCATGAAGAAGCCGGGCAGCATGAGAAGCGTGCGCTTCGACTTCCAATGCCGGATCAGGAAGATGACGAGCAGCGCCGCGCCGAGGATCATCTTCCAGAGCATGCGCAGGTTCGTGTGATCCGCAAAGAACCAGAACGCGAGTTCTGCCTCGAGCATGGCGATGCAGAAGATGCAGAGACACAGCCAGACGGCAAATCCGGGCTTTTTGGGCGTGCGGTTCAAAAGCAGCCCGACCCAGATGAGCACCGTGATGACGACGCCCGCGAGCGCGGCAAAGAGCATCAGCGAGACGCGCCAGTTGACACCGACCGAATCGACGCCCATGAACGACGCGATCTCCGCCGCGGTGAAGTCGGTCGGTTCGAAACCGTCCGTTTGCGCGCCGGCGTTGATATCATACCGGAATGCCATGCCTGCGTCGTGCTTTTTTACGGACTGCGGCGCGGCTGTACCGCCGTGGTAGACCGACGAGGCGTGCACGGAGCAGTTTACGTAGCGGACCTCGACGGTGCCGCTGCGTGTTGCATCCCAGCCGATGACGACGCTCGCGTCGCGCGGGACGGCGACGATGCTCGTATCGCCGACGCGCTCCATGTACCGCTGATGCAGAAACGCCTCCAGTTCATCGGGGTCGTTTCCGTTTGCTTCCCAGCGAAGCTTATCCGCGGTCAGCTCGCCTTTTTCGGTCAGCGTGACGCTGACGTTCGGACCGCTTGCGGCGGAAAGATATGTCACGTCCACGGGTCCGCGGATGAAAACGTAGGTAAATTCGGTATCGTCCTCGAACGTGCCCGCGCGGAGCAGGTCGATGTTCGCAAGGTACGCGTCCTCGCAATGTTCGTTGAACAGGCGGAACGCGATATTGCCGGTGTTCGCGTTGGCGTCGTCGAGCTCCGTGCGCGTCAGCACGTTGCCGAACACGCGGGAGACGTAGTTTACCAGCGTGTCCACGTTCATTCTGCCGGCGCTGCCCTTATCCTTGACGGTCAGAAGCAGACTTCTGACGGTCGAGAGCAGGTTGGAGGCATTCCCGTTCTGCATGATGCCGACGACGGCGGGCTGCAGGTGCTCGTTGTACTGTTCCCGGTTTTCCGCCACGTCCAGGATCATGGACAGCAGCAGACGCATGCGGAGGTTCAGCGCGGGGCTGTAATTTGCCTCGATCCCGAAGGTCTTGCGCGCATACGCCGCGCGGGACCAGGTATAGGTGTCACCGGTCGACGAGAACTCCGTGACGGGAATGAAGAGGTCGGTCCCAAACCGCGCAAAATCCCAGTCGTACGGCATGACCTGCGGCACGACGTCCATCGGATTGATGATATTGAAGATGTTTTCATAACCGCTTTGCGGGGCGTTATGCACCGCGGCGGGCGTCGCGAACGTGTAGGCGAACACGTTTTCCTTCGGGAACATGCCGTCGCGCACCAATAGCCCCGCCGTGACGTTGGAGACGGCGGCGGCGCGGGAGAATCCAGAGATCCAGACCTTGATGTTGCCTTCGATGCCGTTGGTGAGGATATAGCCCGCAAGCCGGTCGATGACGAGCTGCGAAGCGGAAAGGAAGCCCTTGTGCAGCTCGCCGCTGCCGGGCGTCATGTTGGACTGCCATTCGTTGCCGTAGCCGCCGCCGCAGACGCCGATCGCGATCAGCGTGAAGGGCTCCTCGCCCTCGCGCTCCATGCGCCGCGCGCCCATTGCCATGGAGATCGTATACATGCTGGTCTCCTTGGAATAGTCGTCCTTGCGGATGTGGGTAAACCCGGCATCGGTCAGGTATTTCTGGAGATGCAGGGAAGGATCGTACCGTACGTTGGGATCGTCCGACTTCAGCGCGCGGTTTGCCGAAAGCGCCATCGCAAGCGACATCACGGCAAGGTTGCCGTCGTACTGCGTCGCGGGCTGAAAGAAGGGATAGTCCGTAAACCAGACGCTGTACTGATACGCCGCGCGGTTCGACCGCAGATTGATCCCCGCGGTGACCTCCCGGACGGGACAGCCGTTTACGGCGATCGGGTTCCCGCTTTCGTCGCGTTCGACGACGGCGTTCGGACCGAACTGCGCTTCGTCCCGCGGATCGGCGGAAGCCGCGGCGGTCCCGTCATCGGCGAACGATACGGGGATCAGGGCGAAAACCAAAAGAAGGATCAGAAAGAGGGAGAGAAGACGTTTGCGCATGGATTTTCCTTTCTGTACGGAGTACCGGTTCAGTCGATGCGTTCGCCGCGGATCTTTACGCGACCGCCGTCGGGACACGACGCTTCAAAGAAGGCAACGCGGTCGCCGCCGTGATCGAGCAAAGCGCCGTTTTTAAGCGCGAAGACCTGCGGATAGATCACGCTCCAAAGCTCGTGGCAGAGCGGGGGACAGGTGTTTTCGACAACGCAGGTATCGCCTGCGGCGCAAAGACCGTCGCGGCAGCGGCTTTCGAGGATGGTCAGTTTCACTTTCATTTTGCCCTCCGATCAGTTCGCGGACGAGTAAATCCAGCCCGCGTGGAAGCCGTCGTCCGAATAGTGCAGAAGCTCCGAAACGGTCACGAGCTGATACCCGCGGGAAAGAAGCTCCGGCACGATCTTTCCGAACGCTTCGGCGGTCTTTTTCGCCTTATCGTGGCAGAGGACGATTGCGCCGGACAGCGGCTTGTTCGACTCGTCCGTTTCCGCGACGCCGCGGCGGTAGATCTTTTCCGCGGTGTAGGAATCATAGGTATCGTGCGTGCTGCGCGTGTGGTTGACGACCGCCATATCCCATTCGTTCATCAGCGCGATCAGCGTATTGCGCGTCTCGCTGCCCTTGCCGCCGTACTTGATGTACGGCGGGCGGAACAGGTGGATCGTATAGCCGAAACGGTTGAAGACCGCCTCGTTGACGCTGCCGATCTCCCTGCGCATCTCTTCGGCGGAAAGCTCCTCGACGTTCGTGTGCTCCCAGGTGTGGTTGCCGATCTCACAGCCGAGCGACAGCATCCGCATGAGCTGCTCTTCGTGCGCGTCAATGTTTTCACCGTTGATGAAGAACGTCGCACGAACGCCGTACTGCTCGCATACGTCGAGCACGTAATCGGTGATGCGGTCGCGCGGACCGTCGTCGAAAGTGAACGCGACCATTTTACTATCCGGGTCGATCGCCATGGTCGCCATGCGCGCCTCGACTGCCGCTTCATCCGGACAGTTGCCGTATGCGCGGACGTAATGTTCGATCTCTATAAGGCGCCGCTCCTCCCACGAGGGCTCGGGCGTAGGGGAGGGCGAGGGCATCAAAGAAGGCGTCTGAACGGGCGTGCTCGCCGCGGTCGGCGCGGCAGTCGCCTCCGAAGACGGTGCGGGTGCGGAACGGAAGCAGCCGGAAACCGCCGCGATCAGAAACGCGAGCAGCAGTACGATCAGCACGATCAACGCGACGCCGACCGCAAAGCGCAGCGGGTTTTTGATTCTCCGTTTCTTCCTTTTACTCATAAACAAAAGTATACCAAAATCGACCGTTTCTGTCAATTTGCGGCGGGAGGACCGGATCGCAAATTTTCCGGTTGACAAACGGGTTTCGTGTGGTATAATGTTCCTATCTTTGAGGCGAATTCGGAAGCAGTAGCGTTTATCGGCTTCGGAAAGCGAGCGGCGGACGGTGAAAGCGCCGCGCGAAGTACAGCGTGAAGACCGCCGAAGGATCAGAGCGGGCGTGCCCGATACAGCACAAAAGAGCACCAAACAGGGTGGAACCACGCAAATTGCGTCCCTCGTACATCGAGGGGCGTTTTATTTTACTAAGAACACGGAGGTATTCGGTATGATCATTACGTTTCCCGACGGATCGAAGCGGGAATTCGAAAACGGCATGAGCGCGCTCGACATCGCGGGCGCGATCAGCAACGGCTTAAAGAAAGCAACCCTTTGCTGCGCGATCAACGGCGAACGCGCGGACGCGTTCCGTCCGATCAACGAGGACTGCGAACTGAAGCTTTTGACCTGGGAGGACGAGGACGGACGCTGGGCGTATCGCCACACCGGCTCGCATATCCTCGCGCAGGCGGTGAAACGCCTGTACCCGGAGGTCAAGCTTGCGATCGGTCCCGCGATCGCGGACGGCTTCTATTACGACTTCGACGCGCCCGAACCCTTCACGACCGAAGATTTCAAGAAGATCGAGAAGGAAATGGACCGCATCGTGAATGAAAACCACAAGCTCGAGCGCTTCGAGCTCCCGCGCGAGGAAGCGATCGCGTTCATGGAGGAAAAGGGCGAGCCCTACAAGGTCGAGCTCATCCGCGATCTCCCCGAGGGCGAGACGATCAGCTTCTATCGGCAGGGCGAGTTCGTCGACCTCTGCGCAGGCCCGCACGTAGCGAGCACCGGCAAGGTCCGCAACATCAAGCTCATGAGCGTCGCCGGCGCGTACTGGCGCGGCTCCGAAAAGAACAAGATGCTGCAGCGCATCTATGCGACCGCGTTCGAAAAGAAGGCGGACCTCGACGCGTACATCACCCGCATCGAGGAAGCGAAAAAGCGCGATCACAGAAAGCTCGGCAAGGATCTCGGTCTCTTCATGCTGCTCGACGAGGGCCCGGGCTTCCCGTTCTTCCTGCCGAAGGGCATGATGCTTCGCAATACGCTCATCGACTACTGGCGCGAGGTGCATAAGCGCTACGGCTACGTCGAGGTATCTACCCCGATCATCCTTCGCCGTACGCTTTGGGAACGCAGCGGTCACTGGGAGCACTATAAGGAGAACATGTACACCACGGTCATCGACGACGAAGATTTCGCGATCAAGCCGATGAACTGCCCGGGCGGCATGCTCGTTTACGCAAGCGAGCCGCACTCCTACCGCGATCTGCCGCTCCGCTGCGGCGAACTCGGTCTCGTGCACCGTCACGAGTTGTCCGGCGCACTGCGCGGGCTCTTCCGCGTGCGCTGCTTCACCCAGGACGACGCGCACATCTTCATGACCCCGGAACAGATGAAGGACGAGATCAAAAACGTCGTCCGCCTGTTTGACGAGGTGTATTCGACCTTCGGCTTGAACTACACCGTCGAGCTTTCTACCATGCCTGAGAGCCACATCGGCACCGTGGAGGAGTGGGAGCACAATCAGGACGTTCTGAAGGAAGCGATCACCGAGATGGGCAAGACCTTCGTCATCAACGAGGGCGACGGCGCGTTCTACGGTCCGAAGCTCGACTTCCACATCGAGGACTGCCTCGGACGCACCTGGCAGTGCGGCACGATCCAGCTCGACAGTCAGCTGCCGGAGCGCTTTGAGCTCGAATACGTCGGCGCGGACGGCGAACGCCATCGCCCGATCATGATCCACCGCGTCGTGTTCGGTTCCATCGAACGCTTCATCGGCGTTATCACCGAGCACTTTGCGGGCGCGTTCCCGACCTGGCTCGCGCCGGTGCAGGTCAAGATCATGACCATCACCGACCGTGCAAACGACGCGGCAAATGCGATCCGCGAAAAGCTGGACGCGCTCGGCGTGCGTGCGGAGATCGACCTCAGAAACGAAAAGATCGGCTTCAAGATCCGCGAAGCGCAGATGATGAAGATCCCGTACATGCTCGTCATCGGCGACAAGGAAGCGGAGAACGGCACCGTCGCGGTGCGTTCCCGCAAGGACGGCGATCTCGGCGCAATGCCGGTCGACGCCTTCGTTGAAAAGATCATGGAAGAGATCAGAACCAAAGCGAAATAACGGGTAAAAACCGCCGGGATCGTCCGAGATGGGACGGTCCCGGTTTTTCTTTGCCGGTTCTTGTCCGTTTTGCTTGACGATTGGACAAAGACGGCGTAAAATGAAAACATGGAATCCTGTAATCGAACCAAACCGACCGATCGGATCCGGCCGTATCTTCTTGCCGCGGCAGCGCTCGGAACGCTTGCGCTTGCATTCGTTCCGTCCGACGCGTGGCTCAGCGGTATGACGCAGCCGGCAGCGCTGCTCCTTGCAAGCTTTGTAAAGCAGCTTCTGACCGTCATGCTTCTGCTCGTCGTGCCTTCGGTCACAGCGCGGCTTGCGCACCGGATCTCCCCGTGGATCCTTTTGGGACTTGCGGCGCTTGCGTTCGGCGCGGGGCTTCTCGTGACCGGCAATCCGACGGACGCGCTGTATACGACGGCGCTCTGCGCGCTGCCCGGCGCGGGGCTGTACGGCTTGCAGCGATTGAAGCTTTCGAACTTCCGCACGGTGATCTACGCGTCGTTTCTGAACCTTGCGGCGCTGTTCGTGTTCGTGTGCCTTCGTGACCTTGTCCGGTCCGGCGACGCGTACGCTTCCTATAAACAGCTTGTCGCGGCCTACGGAGAGATGATGAACCGGCTTTCGGTCTCGGCCGATCCGACGGGCGAGCTGGGAATCGGTACGGAGTCGGAAGCGATCGTGAAAATGCTGCGCGTCAATGCGGACGCCTACTGCACGGCGATCCTTCTCATACCCGCGATGGCGGCAGGACTTTCCAATGTGCTGTTTTCGCATCTCTGGAACCGGCACGGCGGTGCGGATATAGTGAAACTGCCGCCGTTTTCGGAATGGCGGTGCGAGCGGGGGTACGTTATCTTTGCCGCGGCGTTCATGCTTGCGACGATGCTTTTGGGAATGTTCGGCTGGCATACGGCGGATGCGCTGTCCGGCATTGCCGCGGTGATGTGGAGAATGCCGTGCATGCTCGGCGGATTGTGCACGGTGCGGCGTCTCGGCGCACGGTATAAACGGATGTGGATCTTTTGGGTGTCGATCGCGCTGCTGATCACCCTGCCGCCTGCGGCGGGCGTCATGCTGACGATGCTCGGCTTTTTATCCGCCTTGCGGAGACCAATGAACGCGGGAGAGGACGGAGAACGGAAATGAAACAATACGGAGGGATCCTGATCGCATTCGGTGCGATCGTCGCGCTCGGCGCGGGAGCGGTCGCGCTCTTTACAAAGCAGTATTATATTGCGCTTGCGGTGCTCGGCGCGGGGCTTCTGTGGCTCGGGATCATGGCGCTGCTGCTCTATCGTATTTCCAAAAAACAGCAGGCAAAGATGGATCGCGTCTTCAGCGAGAACGACAGCGCGGTGTCACTGCTTGCGAGCAATATTTCCATTCCGTGTGCGATCGTGGACCTTGCAGGACGGATCACGTGGCGCAACAACGCCTTTGCGTCGCTGTTCGACGGGCAGGACGTGCATGACGTTGTGCCGGAATTTGACGGGAAAAACCCGATCCGCACGCTGCAGATCGAGCTGAACGGCAGTAACTTCCAGGTCATGAACATGCTTGTGAAGCGCGAGAAGGAAAAAAAGCTCGTGCTGCAGTACTGGCTCGACCGCACGGAAGCGGCACATTATCAGCGGCTGTATACCGAACAGCGTCCGTACGTGGCGATGATTCTGGTCGACAACTACGAGGAGCTTTTAAGCGACACGCAGATCCACAGCACGGCGGTGCTGGCGGAGGTTGAGCGGCTGATCGCGGACCTAAGTAAACGCCTCGGCGGGCTGTATCGCCGTTACGACAACGGACGGTTCATCCTGGTGCTCGAAGCGAAGCAGATGCAGCAGCTCGAACAGGAAAAATTCACGCTTCTGGAACAGGCGCACAAGATCGACACGGGCTCGTCTTCTGTGGTGTCGCTGTCGATGGGCTGCGGGATCGCGCCCCGGCTCAATCAATCCGAGCAGGACGCGCGCCGCGCGCTGGAACTCGCGCTCGGCCGCGGCGGGGATCAGGTCGTCGTCAAGGACGGCACGGATTACCGCTTTTTCGGCGGAAAACGGCAGCATGATCCGCGGCAGTCGCGCGTCAAGGCAAGATTGTTCTCGAAAGCGCTCTATCAGCTGTTTGAAAACAGCGGAGACGTGTTCATCATGGGTCACCGCAATTCCGACATGGACTGTATCGGCGCGGCGCTCGGCGTCGTGACCTGCGCAAATCACGTCGGCGCGCACGCCTATATCGTGCTCGACGCGGTGAACACCACGATCGAGGACGCAGTCGTTACACTCGAACGCTCCGGCGCGGGCTCGCTGATCATCACGCCGGAACAGGCGGAGGAGATGATGCGGGAGAACTCGGTGCTCGTCGTGGTGGACACGCAGCGCGCATCGGTCACGGTCGCACCGCAGCTCCTCAGGATGACGGAGCATATCGTGCTCATCGACCACCATCGCCGCAGCGCAGACTACATCGACAACGCGACGCTGCACTATCTCGAAACACGCGCGTCGAGCGCAAGCGAGATGGTGACTGAGGTCATGCAGTACTTTGCGGACAGCGTAAAGCCCTCGACGTTCACCTGCAGCGCGCTGCTTGCGGGCATTACGGTCGACACGAAGCAGTTCGCGTTCAACGTCGGCTCGCGCACGTTCGACGCCGCGGGGTATCTTCGCCGAAACGGCGCGGACCTGAGTTCGGTCAAGCAGATGTTCCAGAACGACTACGAAAGCTACGTGCGCTGTGCGAACGTCGTCGAGCGCGCGAAGATCCGCAAGAGCGGCATCGCGATCTCGATCTGCGATAAGAACGCGCCGGACAGTCAGCTTTTAGCGGCGCAGGCGGCGGATGAACTACTTGGCATTCGCGGCGTCTATGCGGCGTTCGTGCTTGCGGAGACCGACGAGCAGGTCTCGATCTCCGGCAGAAGCTACGGACAGATCAACGTACAGGTCATCCTCGAACGGCTGGGAGGCGGCGGACATCTCACGATGGCAGGCGCGCAGCTCAAAGGCGCGACCTCGGAGGAAGCGCTCGAAAAGCTCGAGGAGGCGATCGACTGGTATGAAACGGAGAATCCCGAGAGATAAGAAAGGACGGAACGGACGATGAAGGTATTGCTTTTGGAAGACGTAAAGGGCAGCGGCAAGAAGGGCGAAGTGATCAACGTCAGCGACGGATACGCGCGCAACTTCCTGTTTCCCCGCAAGATGGCGGAGCCCGCGGATGCGCAGGCGATCAATGCGGCCAACATTCAGAAGAGCGCCGCGCAGCACAGAAAGTTTACGGCCGGCATCAAGGCGCGTGAGACGGCGCAGGCGCTGGAGGGACATTCCATCCACGTGAAGGCGCGCGTCGGCGAGAACGGGAAACTATTCGGCACCGTCTCCGGCAAGGAGATCGCCGCTGCGCTGAAGGAACAGAAGGGCGTGGACGTGGACAAGAAGAAGATCGCGGTCGATCCGATCCGCGCGCTCGGCGAGTATCCCGCCAAGCTCAGCTTGTTCGAGGGCATTTCGGTAACCGTAAAAGTGATCGTAGAGGAATAAATGGAACAAACAACGATTGAATCCCTGCCCCACAGCATAGAGGCGGAACGCTCGGTCCTCGGCGCGATGCTGCTGGACGAAAGCGCGCTCGATTCCATGCTGGAGCAGTTAAAACCGGATGACTTTTATCAGGATGCGCACGCGAGCATCTTTGAAGCCATGCGCACGATCCGGCAGGCGGGCAACGGCGTCGACGTCGTGACGGTTTCGAACGCGCTCGAACGCGCCGGCAAGCTTGAAAGCGCCGGCGGGCTCGTGTACCTTACCGATCTGATGAGCTTCGTGCCGACGACCGCAAACGTCCAGCATTACGGAAAGATCGTCGAGGAGCACAGCATCAAGCGCTCGCTCGTCCGCGTCGGCAACGACATGATCCGCGACGGCATGAACGACCGCCGCGACGTGGAGGATTCCTTAAACGACGCGGAGCGCAAGATCTACGACATCTCCATGCGCAAGACAGAGGATACGCTTACGCCCGCGATCGACATCGTGCCGAACACGATCAACCAGATCGGCGAGATCGTCAACCGCAAGGGCAAGCTCACCGGCATCGCAACGGGGTTCTCGAAGCTTGACCGGCTCACAAACGGTCTGCAGAAGAGCGACCTCATCATCCTCGCCGCGCGTCCCGCCATGGGCAAATCCGCGTTTGCCATGAACATTGCGCAGTACGCGGCGCTGCACGACAACCGCGCCGTCGCCGTGTTCTCGCTCGAAATGAGCAAGGAACAGCTGATGATGCGCATCATGTGCACGGAGGCGGCCGTCGACTCGCAGAAGATCAAGGACGGTTCTCTGAACAACAGCGAGATGCAGCGGCTCATGGAAGCGTCCGCGCCGCTGCAGGCAAGTAAGCTCTATATCGACGATTCCGCCGGCGCGACGGTTGCGAGCATCCGCTCAAAGTGCAGAAGACTGAAGGCGCAGCAGGGACTGGATCTCGTCATCATCGACTATATGCAGCTGATGCAGGGCACGGGAAACGGCAGCCGCAAGAACGACAACCGGCAGCAGGAGATCTCCGACATGACCCGCGCCATGAAGCTTTTGGCACGCGAACTCGATCTGCCGATCATTCTTTTAAGCCAGCTCAACCGCGGGCCCGAGATGCGACAGGATCATCGACCGATGATCAGCGACCTTCGCGAATCCGGCTCGATCGAGCAGGACGCGGATATGGTCATCCTCCTGTACCGCGCCGCCGTCTACGACGAAACGGCGGGTCCCGAGAGCGAAGCGATCGTGGCAAAGAACCGTCACGGTCCCATCGAAACGTGCAAGCTTGTGTTCCAGGGCGAGTACACGCGCTTCCGGACACTTGCGGAAGAGGATCGGTAAATCCAAAAACAGAACAGGGATCGGAGTTTTCCGATCCCTGTGTTTTTATGTTTCTGACGGTTCTGCTGCCGGAACGCTGTCCGGTACCGATTCCGGCTTTTTGTCGCGGCGGAAGATATCGTAGAGGACGGGGATGATGAACGCGGTCGTCAGCGTCGCGTAGGTCAGACCGCCGATGCACACGATCGCGACCGGCTGCACGATCTCCGCACCGGTGCCGAAGCCGATCGCAAGCGGCAGAAGACCGAGGATCGTGGTGAGCGCGGTCATCAGCACGGGACGCAGACGGATCACGGTCGCTTTGACAATCGCGTCGCGCTTGCCCAACCCTTCGTCGCGGAAGCGGTTTGCGCAGTCGACGAGCACGATGCCGTTGTTGACCGCGATGCCGACGAGCATGATAAAGCCGATCATCGGAACGATGCCGATCTCCGCGCCGGTGATCCACAGCGCGATGAACCCGCCCGCAAACGCCAGCGGCACGGTGCCGATCACGATGAACGGGGAAAGCAACGACTGGAACTGCGCGACCATAATGAGATAAATGATCAGAACGCCGAGCGCGAGCATCCAGAGAAGGTCTTTGAGTGCGCTGTTGATCGACTCGTTCTGCCCGTCGTAAACGAGCGTGCAGCCCGCGGGAAGCTGAACCGCGTCGACGGCTTTCTGTACGTCGCGGCTCACAAGCGTGACGTTTCTGCCCTCGTCGAGCGTCGCGGTGATCGTGACGCAGCGGCGCTGATCGATACGCGAGATCGAAGCGAGCGTGGTCGTTTCCGTGATCGTTGCGATGTCCGATAGCTTCACGGTTTCGACCGACTGATCGAGCCGCGTGACGGTGAATTCGATGTTCTCAAGCTCCGTCTTGGAGTGCGGCACACCTGAATCCGCAATGACCGAAACGTCCAGCGCGGTCGTCGTGGATGAGACGGAGGTGGAGGAGGCGGTGCTCTTCAGCACCTCCGCAAGTTTCAGATACGTTTCGGCAACGGTCAGCCCGTGCGCCGCCGCCTTCTCCTTATCGACGGAAACGTGCAGCGTCGGCGTCGTTTCTTCTACGCCGCTGTCGACTTCCTTGATCCCGTCGACCCCGCGCAGCGCTTCCGCGATTCGTTCCGACGTTTCGGACAGCGCGGACAGATCGTTTGCGTACAGCTTGATCGAGATATCGTCGCCGGACATCGAGGTCGAAAAGCTCATCGTACTCATGCCCGCGATCGTGTACGGATGTTCGGCTTTCAGCGGGGACAGCGCTTCGTCGATGCTGTTATGGATGGTGATGCTCGAAAGCTCGCTCTTTTCGTCGATCAGCGCATAGATCGTGAGCTCACTTACATTCGTGCTCTGTCCGCCGCCGGAGAGACCGAGGATCGAAACGACGCCGCTGCCGAGCATGCCGCCCGCGTCGGTCAGCCCCGGCACGGTGTACATGATGTCCATGAATTCGTCGGCGATCTCGGTTGCTTCCGCAAAGGTCGTACCCTTTTCGAGCGGGACGGAAACCGAGATCTGCTTGCCGCCGCTTTCGGGGAACATGACGAACCCGCGGCGGATGACCGCCCAGCAGGAGCCCGCAAGGATCAGAAGCGCAAGGAGCAGCGCGACCGCGCGGTGCCGGAGCGTAAACCGCAGCGTCTTTTCAAACGCCGCCAAGAGCTTTTGACGGGTCTTGCCCTGCGGTTTGACCGGACGGCGCAAAAGCCCCGTGACCGTCGCGGGGATGACCGTCATGGCGACGATCAAGCTTGCAAGCAGCGAATAGGTGACGGTCAGCACCATGTCCATAAAGATCTGCCGCGTCAGCCCCTGCACGAACAGGATCGGGACGAACACGCAGACGGTGGTGAGCGTCGACGCGGTGATTGCGCCGGCGACTTCCCTGACGCCCTGCACGGCGGCTTCCTTGATCGGAACGCCCTCGCTGCGCAGACGATAGATGTTTTCGATGACGACGATCGAGTTGTCGACCAGCATGCCGATGCCGATGGCAAGACCGGACATGGAGATGACGTTCATCGTGACGCCGGAGAAGTACATCAGCACGAGCGCGAACAGCACCGAGACCGGGATCGAGATCGCGACGGTCAGCGTCGGACGGAGATCGCGCAAAAACAGGAACAGGATCAGGATCGCGAGCACCGCGCCGATCATCAGGTTTTCCACGACCGAAGAGATCGCCATGTGGATGAAATCGCCCTGACTCATCAGCGAGGTGAAGGACAGTCCCGGATAGATTTCTTCAAGTTCGCGGAAGCGGCTTTCGATGCTGTCGGATACGGTCGCCGTCGCGTAGGAGGACTGTTTCGAGAACGAGAGCAGCACGCCGTTTTCGCCGTTGATCTTCGCGTAGGTCCTGCCGGAATTGTCCGTGATGCGCACAGATGCGATATCGCCGAGCACGATCGTGTCGAGCGAGCCGACGCCGGGGGAGAACAGCGGGATCTGTTCAAGGACCTGCACGTCCTCGATCTCGTCGCCGACGGAGACCAGCCATTGCGACCCGTTCTCGTTGAGATAGCCCGCCGGCATGGAGAAGTTCTGCGCGGAAAGAAGCTGCGCGATCAGTTCCTTCGTGAGGATTTTTTTGAGATTTGCGGCGTCCTTTGCGGCGGCGAGCTGTTCTGCAGCCGCCTGTTCCGCCTGCTCAAGCTGCGTTTTGCCTGCTTCGAGCTCCTTTTCGCCGAGCTCGAGCGCCGCTTTGCCCTGATCGATCGCCGCCTGCGCTTCATTCAGCTTTCCGTAGGCGGCATTTTTCTTTCGGTTCAGCTCGTCGCGTCCGTTTTCCAGATCGAGTTTGCCGCTTTCCGCCTGTGAAAGAAGATCGTCGACGGTCGCGATCCCTTCTTCAAGCTGCGGGATCGCGGTGTTGAGCTGTTCCATCGTATCATCGACCTGATCGCGGCTCAATCCGTTTTCCGTCAGCTGCGCGTCGATCTCCTTGAGACCGTCCTCGATCGCGCGGTATTCCTCGCTCGATTTGATCGCATCAATGGATTCCTGCTTTTCCGCGTCGGAAAGGGAGGGATCGTTTTCGATCGCGGCGATCGACTGGTCAAACAGCGCCTTGCCCGTTTCGAGCGCCTGCATCGTGTATTTCAACGCGTAAAGCTGCGTGCGCATGGAATTGGCGGTTTCAAGCTGCGCGGCGAGCGTGTCGTGCTGCGCGTTGAGCTCCGTGATTGTGGCGGTGAGCTGCTCGTCCGCTTCTTTCAACTGCCGCTCCGCCTTGCCGAACTGATAGCTCGCCTGCTCACGTCCCTTGTCAAGCTCTTCCTGCCCTTCGGTGAGCTTGTCACGGTTTTCCTCGAGTTCCTGTTCGCCCTCTTTGACCTTTTCCCGCGCTTCGTCGAGCTCCTTTGCCGCGTTCTCGAATTCTTCGTCGATGGCGGCATAGAGACGTCCGTTCAACGTTTCGATCTTGTCGTCGTCGAGCGTGATCTCAACCTGCCGTTCGATGAGCCCGGAGGTCGTGACCGACGCGACGCCGGAAACGCCTTCGAGCCGCGGCAGCAGCGTGTCCGAGACGAACGCGGACAGCGCGAGCTGGTCCATATCCTTCGCGTAGACGGCGGCGACGGTGACGGGGATGAGGTCGGAACTCAGCTCCATCATGACCGGCGTGCCGATGACCTCATCCCACGAGGCGGTCACCATGCCGAGCGCCTTTTGTACGTCGATCGACGCCATGTCGACGTCGGTGCCGTCCTCGAACGTCAAATAGACGACGGAGAGGTTTTCGCTGCTTCTGGACGTGATCGACTTGATGTGATCGAGGGCGGCCATCGACTGCTCGAGCGGCTTTGTGACGGTCGCTTCGACCTCCTCCGGCGATGCGCCGGGGTACGTCGTGAACAGGACGATGTACGGAAAGCTCATGTCCGGCAGAAGGTCCGGCGTCATTTTGCCGACGGAAACGTAGCCGAGTACCAGAATGAGCACGACGACGACAAAGACGGTAAACGGTTTTTTCACGCTGAACTTTGCGAACATGGCGGATCTCCGATCGCAGGGACATACTTCCCATTATGATATTTATATTATAACACGTTTCGGACGGTTTGAATGTAGAAAAGATGTGAACCTTTACGTTCGTAAACTTTTCCGCGCGGGCTTGAAGCGGCGGCGTCCGATGTGGTATACTGTGCGAAGGGAGAGAAAGAAGGACAATGATGCCGGAAACCAAAGAACAGATCAAACAGAAGCTTCCCGCCCGGATCATCTCCGGCGCAGGCATCCTTGTGCTGCTTGCGGCGTATTTATACTGGGTCTTCGACGAGCGTCCGGACACGGCGGGACTGATCGCGGCGGCATTTTCCTGTATTCTGTTCATTCTCGGTTGCCTGCGCTTCGTTCCGGAATGGATGAACTTCTGGAAGGATCGGACGGACGCGCTTCCTGCGGATGAGGAGCCGCGGTTTGCCGTGCTCGGCGTTACGGCGCTTGCCGTCGCGGTCGAGATCCTTCTTCTCGGGCTTGTCACGCTCGCGCTGTCCGTGCGCAACGGCAGCGGCTTTACGTTCCGTGGCGCGGTCGAGTTCTGGCGCTGCCTGGACAGCGGACATTATCTCGACATCGCGCGCGAATGGTACGTGCCGAAGAGCTTCCTTGAAACGACGGAGGAATGGTTCCAAAACGGCGACGACGTCGGACGCGTCGTGCAGCTCGTCTTTTTGCCGGGGTATCCGCTTGCCGTCTATCCCGTGTACCGCACCCTCGGAAACGACGTCGTCGCGGGGCTGCTCGTGTCGTTTGCGGCGTTTCCCGCGGCGTGCTGCGTGCTGTATCGGCTCGTGCGGCTCGACTGCGATCACGGGACCGCGCTGCGCACGGTCGTGATGCTTCTGCTGCTGCCGGGCGGGTTCTTCTTTATCGCGCCGATGAGCGAATCGCTCTATCTGCTGTTGGCGCTTCTTGCACTGTATTGCTTCCGTAAAAAACGGTATCTCATAGCGGGGCTTCTCGGCGCGTACTGCGCGTTTACGCGCACGGTCGGGCTGCTGCTCGTCGCGCCGCTGGTGCTCGAATGGGTCCACACGTTCCCGAAGCCGCATTGCGGGCGGAAGAAATGGACGCTCGGCGCGCTCTCCGTGCTGCTTGTGCCGGCAGGGTTTCTTGCCTATCTGTGGATCAACCGTACCGTATCAGGGAATCCCCTGCAGTTTCTGACGTATCAGCATCGCTGGTGGAGCCAGCATCTCGGATGGTTTTTCAACACCGCGTCGTACCAGACAAGCTATCTTATCGACGCGATCCGGGAGGGCAATACCGAGAACGTCCTCGGGCTGTGGCTGCCGAATGTTCTGTGGTATTTCGGCACGCTCGGGCTCTTTGCGTTTACCGCGAAAAAGCTGCGTCCGAGCTACGCGTCGTGGTTTGTCGGCTATTTCGTGATCGCGATCGGCGCGACGTGGCTGCTTTCGGGACCGCGCTATCTGCTTTCCATGCCGGTCGTCGCCATGATGCTCGCCGCCGTCACCGAAAAGCGCTGGCAGAAATTCGCCGCGGCAGTCGTTCTCGTCCCGCTTTCGATTCTGTATCTTCTCGCCTTCGTCTGGCGCTGGCAGGTTTGGTAAAATAATGCTTGACAAATCAAAAATATCGGGTATAATGGTCGAGGTGTAAAGGGAAATAGCTTTACACCTCGGAGTTTTTATGGAACGATTGTTTGAGCTCGGCATGCTTTTGGATCGCTATGAGCAGCTTCTGACCGAACGGCAGCGGAGCATTTTGCGCCAGTACACGGACGAGAACTGCTCGCTTTCGGAGATCGCGGAGCGCGAGGGCATTTCCCGGCAGGGCGTACGCGACGCCATCACGCGCGGGTCGAAGCAGCTTCACGAAACCGAAGCGGCGGTGGGCTTGGTGCGAAAGGAAGCAAGGCAGACTGCGCTTTTACGGGCGCTTCGGAACCGGTTCAAGGACACGCCGATGCGCGATGAGGACCGCGCTGCGCTCGAGGGATACCTTGCGGAGCTTGCGGGCATCTGGGAGGACGAAGATGGCATTTGAAGGCATCGCATCCAAACTGCAGAACGTTTTTAAGAAGCTGACCGGAAAGGGCCGGCTTTCTGAACGTGACGTCAAGGACGCCATGCGCGAAATCAAGCTTGCGCTCCTCGAAGCCGACGTCAACTTCCTCGTCGTCAAGGATTTCGTGAAGCGCGTGGAAGCGCGCGCCGTCGGCACCGACGTGCTCGAAAGCTTAACGCCGGGGCAGATGGTCATTAAGATCGTCAACGAAGAGCTGACGAATCTCATGGGCAGCACGAACGCAAAGCTGGAGTTCGGTCCCAAAAAGCCCGCCGTGATCCTGATGTCGGGCTTACAGGGCGCGGGCAAGACGACGATGTGCGGAAAGCTCGCCGTGCTTTTGAAGAAGCAATACGGCAAAGCACCGCTGCTCTGCGCGTGCGATATCTACCGTCCGGCGGCGATCGAGCAGTTGAAGGTCGTAGGAACAAAAGCCGAGGTTCCGGCCTATGAGCACGGCACGCAGGATCCGGTAAAGACCGCGCTCGAGGCGGTCGAGGAAGCGCGCCGCACGTTCCGCGACGTCGTGATTGTCGATACCGCAGGCCGTCTGCACATCGACGAGGACATGATGGATGAACTGAAGCGTATCCGCGACGCGCTGGAACCCGCGGAGATCCTGCTCGTGGTCGACGCGATGACCGGTCAGGACGCGGTCAACGTCGCAAAGGCGTTCAACGAGGCGGTGCCTCTCACCGGCGTGGTGCTCACAAAGTTAGACGGCGACACGCGCGGCGGCGCTGCGCTGTCGGTCCGCGCGGTGACGGGAAAGCCGATCAAGTTTGCCGGCACGGGCGAAAAGCTCACCGATCTTGAGCCGTTCCATCCGGACCGCATGGCAAGCCGCATTTTAGGCATGGGCGACATGCTGACGCTGATCGAGAAAGCCGAAGCCGCGTTCGATCAGAAAAAGGCGGCGGAGCTTGAAAAGAAGATGCGCACCGACACCTTCACGCTTGACGACTTCCTCGATCAGATGGAGCAGATGAAGGACATGGGCTCCATGGAGGACATTCTCAAGATGATCCCGGGCATGGGCGGTAAACTTTCCGGCCTCGAGATCGACGAGAAGGCGATGGGACGCACGAAGGCGATCATTCAGGCGATGACGCCGAAGGAACGCGCAAACCCGGATATCCTGAACGCGTCGAGAAGACGCCGCATAGCGCGCGGCAGCGGCACGACGATCCAGGACGTGAACAAGCTGATGAACCAGTTCGAAGCATCGCGCAAGATGATGAAGCAGATGACGGGCGGGTTCAAAAAAGGCAAGAAACGGCGGGGCGGCTTCCCGTTCGGATTCTGAGGACGAAAACGGCGACGCCGTATTCGATAAATTAAAAAACAAAAAGGATAAGGAGAAACAAAATCATGTTGAAGATCAGACTGAGAAGAATGGGCGCGAAGAAGCAGCCGTTCTACCGTATCATCGTTGCGGATTCCCGCGCACCGCGTGACGGCGCGTTCGTGGAGGAGCTCGGTTACTACAATCCGACCAAGGAGCCCGCAGAGCTCGTGGTCGACAATGACCGTGCGAAGGAATGGATGAAGAACGGCGCACAGCCCACCGACACCGTTCGCGGCCTTCTGAAGAAGGCGGGCGCGATCGACTGATCGAGGCGGCTATGGACAAGCTGGTTGAATTCATCGCAAAGAGCTTAGTCGATCATCCCGAAAACGTCAAGGTAACGACGCGCGAGGAGGACGACAGCATCGTCATCGAGCTCGTCGTCGATCCCGAGGATACCGGCAAGGTCATCGGCAAGCAGGGACGCATCGCAAAGGCGATCCGCGCGATCGTCAAAGCGGCGTCCATCAACGACGAAAAGAAGGTCGTCGTCGACATTCTGTGAGCGCTGCGTTCTACCGGATCGGCGTGATCGTGCGTCCGCACGGCGTGCACGGCGCGGTGAAAACCGAGCCGCTGACCGATTCGAGCAAGCGCTTTCGCGGGCTTACGGAAGCATTTTTGGAGTTGCACGGGGAAATGCGCCCCGTGCAGCTTTCTGTTGCGTCCGTTGCGCCGGACGCGGTCATTCTGACCGTCGCGGGATGCGAAACGCCGGAACAGGCGAACGCGCTTCGCGGCGCGTACATCTGCGTCGACAAGGCGCATCGGGTGAAGCTTCCGAAGGATACGTATTTCGTGACCGATCTCATCGGCTGCGAGACGTTCGACACCGACGGAAATGCCTACGGGAAGATCACCGAGGTCTACGAGACCGGCGCAAACGACGTCTACGAGATCGAGCACGGCAAGCTGATGGTGCCCGCTTTGAAGCGCGTCCTTTCGGAGGTCGATACCGATAACGGACGGGTAACGTTCGACGCGGAAGTTTTGAAGGAGGTCGGACTTTTTGAAGATTGACATTCTGACCCTGTTTCCGGAGATGTTCGACGGCGTACTTTCCGCCAGCATTCTCGGAAGAGCGCAGGCATCCGGCATCCTTTCGATCGAAACGCACGACATCCGCGCGTATGCCGACAACAAGCATAAGAAGACCGACGACTATCCGTTCGGCGGCGGCGCAGGGCTGGTTATGATGGCGCAGCCGATCTTCGACTGCATGGCGGCGGTCTGCGGCGACGAACAGCCGCACCGCATCCTGCTGACGCCGCGCGGAAGGGTACTTACAAGCGAACGCGCAAAGGAGCTTTCTAAGCTTGACCGCATCGTGCTGCTGTGCGGGCATTACGAGGGCGTGGACGAGCGCGTGAATACGATCATCGACGAGGAGATCAGTATCGGCGACTACGTGCTGACCGGGGGAGAGCTTCCCGCGATGGTGCTCGTCGACTGCCTTTCCCGCTTCATTCCGGGTGTGCTGGGGAGTGAGGAGAGCGCGGAGGACGAATCGCACGCAAACGGGCTTTTGGAATATCCGCAGTACACGCGTCCCGCGTCGTTCCGCGGCCTCGACGTGCCGGAGATCCTCTTAAACGGGCATCACGCGAACATTCAAAAGTGGCGGCACGAGCAGGCGATGGAAAAGACACGCGAAGTGCGACCGTGCCTTCTCGGAAATTTCGGAAAAAATCCCGCAAAATAAGCAAAATTGGGGCTTGCATTTCCATCATGGCTATGGTATAATGCGCCTTGCGACATCGGGCGGTCCGCCGACAGCATTGATCGTGAACGCCTGTTTCAATAAGAAAAAGGAGAAAAATTAATCATGTCCGACATCATTCGTGAACTCGAAAAAGAACAGCTCCGCAGCGACCTGCCCGAGCTGGAAGTCGGCGATACCGTTCGCGTTTTCGTGAAGGTCGTCGAAGGCAACCGTGAAAGATTGCAGAACTTTGAAGGCATCGTCATCAAGATCCAGGGCGGCGGCATCCGCAAGTCCTTTACCGTTCGTCGTATGTCCTACGGCATCGGCGTCGAGCGTACCTTCCCGTACCACAGCCCGCGCATCGGCCGCATCGAAGTGGTCCGTCACGGCGTGGTCCGCAGAGCGAAACTCTTCTACCTCCGCGACAGAAGCGGCAAGGCAGCGAAGATCCGCGAGCGTATCGACGAGAAGAAATAAGTTTCCAACAGCGAAAGGAGCCGAAAACCGGCTCCTTTTTGCGTTATTTACAACTATTTGACATCTCCGTCATGCTTTTGTGACAAAACGGACGCATTTGGATCGTATCATGGAAGGCGAAAGGGACGGCTTATAAAAAAGCTGCAACTTTTCGACCGCTTCAAACGTCTTATATACGGGAGAGGAAAAAGACCAAAGGCGGCACAACGCAAAGGAGGTTTTTGCAATGAAAAAGCTACTGGGGCTCGTGCTGGCGGCGATGCTGCTTCTTTCGACCGTACCCGCAACGATCGCGGATGAGACGGAGCAGACCGTGACGCAGACCGAAACACGCAGCGCGGGGCAGAAGGGCACGATCGTCAACTGCAAGACGGCGGCGAACGTGCGAGAAAAGGCGACGCAGAATTCGAAGCTTTTAGGCACGGTGAAGAAGGGAGAGACCTATACGGTTTTAGGCAGGTCCGGCAACTGGGTCAAGATCGACTTCAACGGAAAAGACGGCTTCGTGTTCAACCGGTATATCCGCATCGAGGGCACGGCGGATGACGCGCCGGTCGAGGGAAAGGAAGGCAAGATCGTCAATTGCAAGACGATGGTGAACGTGCGCGAAAAAGCGACGCAGAATTCGAAGCTTCTCGGCACGGTGAAGAAGGGCGAAACGTACAAGGTCCTTGCGACAGCGGGCAACTGGGTCAAGATCCAATACAGCAAGAGCGTCGCGGGGTACGTGTATAAAACGTATATCCGGATCACGGACGAGGGCGCGGAGCCGTCGCCGACCGGCAGAACGGCGACGATCGTCAACTGCAAGGCCGCGGCAAACGTGCGTGAGAAGGCGACGCAGAATTCGAAGCGTCTCGGCACAGTGAAAAACGGCGAGACCTACGACGTGCTCGGAACTTCCGGCAGCTGGGTCAAGATCGACTACAACAGCACGGCGGGCTACGTGTTCAAACGCTACGTGAAGATCGACGGCACAGAAGATGATCCCATCGAGGGCAAGACCGGAACGATCCGGTGCAATACGCACGTCAATATCCGCGCAAAGGCGACGAAGAACTCTACGCTTCTGGGCACGGCGAAGAACGGCGAGACTTTCACCGTCAAGGGCCGTTCCGGCAACTGGATCAGGATCGACTATAAGGGCAAGACCGGGTACGTCTACAAGACCTATATCCGGATCGGATAACGGAAGACAAAGGGAATCCGTCGGACAAAAAGTCCGGCGGATTTTTATGGCTTTTACGGACAATCTGTGATACAATCGATCCAATCGGGAGGGCCTTTTATGGAAGAGAATCTGACGGTCTGCGGACTGGATTACCGTATCATCCGACTGCTGGGGCACGGCAAGGGCGGGTATTCGTATCTTGCCGAACGGGACGAACAGGAATACGTATTGAAGCAGATCCATCATGAGCCGTGCAGCTACTATACGTTCGGCGACAAGATCGAAGCGGAACGCCGCGATTATGAACGGCTCAAAGCGGCGGGGATCCGCATCCCGAAGCTTTTTGCGATCGACACGGAAAACGAGCGCATCCTGAAGGAGTATATCGCGGGCGAGACCGTATTCGAGATCGTAAGAAACGGACGCAGCGCGGAGCCGTACTTTGAAGACGTGCGCGACATGGCGGCAAAGGCGAAGGCGGCTTGGCTCAACATCGACTACTTCCCGACGAACTTTATCGTGCGCGACGGGCTTCTCTGGTACGTGGACTACGAATGCAACGAATATATGGACGAATGGAACTTCGAAAACTGGGGCGTTCGCTACTGGTCGAAAACGCCGGAATTCGAAGCATATCTGGAACATCTCAAAAACGCGGAGGAAGGGAAATGAACGAACTGACGTTTCGAAAGGCGGAGGAGAAGGATTGCGGGCTGATCCTGTTCTTCATCCGGGAACTTGCGACCTATGAAAGGATGCCCGACGAGGTCGTTGCGACCGAGGAAATGCTTTCGGACTGGCTTTTCGATAAGCACAGCGCCGAGGTGATCTTCGCCTGCGAGGACGGGAAAGAGGTCGGCTTCGCACTGTTCTTCCATAACTTCTCCACGTTCGTCGGCAGGGCGGGGCTGTATCTCGAAGACCTGTACGTGCTGCCAAAGTATCGCGGCAGGGGCTACGGAAAAGCACTGCTGAAAAAGCTCGCCGTGATCGCGGTCGAACGCGGCTGCGGACGCATGGAGTGGGTCTGCCTCGACTGGAACCGGCCGAGCATCGACTTTTATCTTTCGCTCGGTGCGAAGCCGATGGACGAGTGGACCATCTACCGCGTCGCGGGGGAATCGTTGGAAAAGCTTGCAGCGGATTGACCGCATGAAAGACCCGGCGGACTGCCGGGTTTCATTTTTTTGAAAAAAGGGTTGACAAATGCAATGCCTCGTGTTACGATGTATTACACAATGAGATGTATCACATGAAAGGAGGTATTGTATGGACGTTCAGTTAAAGCGCGGGCTGTTGGACGTGTGCGTGCTGGCGGCGATCAAGAATGAAGATTCCTACGGCTATAAGATCATCAAGGACATGAAGCCGTACGTCGAGCTTTCGGAGTCGACGCTGTACACCATTTTGAAACGGCTCGAAGCGGCGGCAATGCTGACGGTGCGGACCGCGGAGCACGACGGGCGGCTGCGAAAGTATTATCACATCACGGATGCAGGGCATCGGCGGATCGAGGAGTTCAAGAGCGAATGGCAGGAGGTCATTGCGATCTATCAATTTGTAACCAGGGGGGAAGAAAATCATGCTTAAACAAGAGTTTTTAAACGCGCTGCGGGATCGGCTTTCCGGGCTTCCGCAGGCGGATATCGAAGAACGGCTGACGTTCTACGGAGAGATGATCGACGATCGGATGGAGGAAGGGCTTTCCGAGGAGAAGGCAATTGAAGAGATCGGTCCGGTCGATGAGGTCGTTTCGCAGATTCTGGAGGAAACGCCGCTTACGAAGCTTGTCAAGGAGAAGATCAGACCGAAGCGCAAGATGCGCGCGTGGGAGATCGTGCTGCTCGTGCTCGGGTTTCCGCTTTGGTTCCCGCTGTCGATCGTTGCGTTCGTATTGATCTTTGTCTTCTATATCGTGCTGTGGGTGCTGGTGATCTGCCTTTGGGCGATCGAGATCGCGCTCTGGGCTTGCGCGCTGGCGTGTCTTGTCGGAGCGGTCGGGCTCTTCGTCACGAAGCAGCCGATCCCCGCGGTCGGCGCGATCGGCGCAGGGATGCTCCTTGCCGGGCTTTCGATCTTCCTGTTCTTCGCCTGCAAGGCGGCGACCGTCGGGACGGCGAAGCTTGCCAAGAAGATCGTGCACGGTATCAAGAGACTGTTTGTCGGAAGGGAGAAAACAAAATGAAAAAGGCATTTATCATTATAGCGATCATCCTTGTGGTCCTTGGCTCAGCGATCTTTTTTGCCGCGTTTGCCTCCGCGAAATTTGATTTTCGTAATCTGGAGACGTCGAAGCTTCAAACAAAGACGTATCCCGTCAGCGAGGATTTTCAACACATCCGGATCGACGAGGATACGGCGGATATCGTCTTTGCCCTGTCGGAGGACGGAACCTGCAGCGTCGTATGCCGCGAATCCGAAAAGACGACGCGCACGGTCACGGTGGAGAACGGCACGCTTACGATCGTCTCCACGGAACGGTTCGGATGGAGGAACCTGTTCAGTCTGTCCTTTGAAAACGAGAGCGTGACCGTGTATCTGCCGAAGGAC
>JAFZIH010000065.1 GCA_017554455.1 Clostridia bacterium
CTCCTTGAGCTCGGAATCGGAAAAGCCCTTGATGAGCATTTCCTGTTCCTCGCTGTCCATCTCGACGAACGTGTCCGCCGCAAGCTCCTTCGGGAGCAGGCGGAACAGCCGCGGCAGCATTTCGGGCTCAAGGTCCTCGAACAGCGCGGCAATATCCGCTGCGTTCATCGTCACGAGGATGTCGCGCAGCGTTGCATATTTTTTGGATTCGATCAGCGAAGTGATCGCGGTGGCAAGATTCGCCATTTCTGTCTTCCTCCTTTCAATTTTCGGTCAGGAGCAAGACCCGCGTCTATGGGATCAGCAAAGGGTCGGCTGCCATAAGGGCACGTCCGATGCGTTACCGCATATAAGCGGGCTTGCCGTGCAGCTACTACTGCCTGCATCCATGACAGCCACCTCCTTTATGAATGAAGAATGAGGAAATGAAGAATTGCCGCGGGTTTTCCGGACGGAAAATCTTCTTTTCAGATCCCTATACACATTTATTGTATTCCGTTCATTCCGGCTTGTCAACGGGGAAAGTTGCATTTTTCAAAGAGATGTGGTATCATGTGCAAACGCTCAGGAGGATGGATGTATGGAAACGATCGCAAAGCTTTGGCCGCTGTGGGCGGCGCTGGGACTTATGAATATTGTCACGTTCGCGGTGTACGCGTACGACAAGCATATCGCGCGGCAGAACCGCGGCAAGCGCCGCGTGCCGGAGCGCACGCTCATTCTGCTTGCGTTTTTCGGCGGCTTTTTGGGCGCGGCGCTCGGCATGGTTCTTTGCCGCCACAAGACGAAGCACGCGAAGTTTCTGATCCTCGTGCCGCTTGCCGTGATCCTCTGGGTCGGCGGGCTCGGCGCATTGATCGCGCATCTTCTCGGCGCGTTCTGATTATTTCAGGAACATTTTTATTTCTGTTACATTTCCGACGCATTTGCATCGTATAATGGGTATGCTCAAAAAATGGGCAAGTCCGTTCTGAACGGACAAAAGGAGGAAAACACATGAAAAAAATATGCGGCATACTGCTTGCCGTACTGTTATGCATGATTCCGCTCGCCGCGACGGCGGAGGGCGAGGAAGGAACGGAGCCGACCGAAGCGCCCGTTGAAACGGCGGCGCCGACCGCGGAACCTAAGGACGCGGTCGAGATCACGCCTGCGGGCGACAGCGACACCTACAAGGGCTGGCTCATGGATTCGTTCGATCAGACGCTGCTCGGCAAGAACGAGAACCTGCGCCGACAGCTTCTGCACATTCTGAGAAGCGACGAGATCGTCGTCACCGCGGACAACTACAAGAACATCCTGCGCTACGTAAACGAAACGGTCAAGCAGCAGAAGCTTTCCGACGACGCGGCGCTGGATCACTACACCGACGAGGACTTTGCGATCGCGGCGGAGCTGATCGAAAAGATCGCAAACGAGCTTGGGCTTGAATACTCGATCGACCCGAGCAACGATTCGCAGAACGAGTACGCGCGCGTGGTCACGATCAAAAAGAACGGCAAACTGATCGGCCGCATCAACAGCGACGCGAAAACCGACGTCGGCGACGCGCCGTCCCTCGGTTGGATCATCGGCGGCGGGATCTTAATCGGCGCGGCGGCGGTCTTTGCGGTCGTGCTCGTGATCTTTGTGGAACGCAAAAAGAAGAAGGCGGTATCAGATGGGAGCAAGTGACAGGAGCGCCGGCGGACGCGGCGTCTGGGCGATCGTTCCGTTCCTGCTGTTCTTTGCGGGCGTGTTCTGCTTCGGCATGTACTTTTATCAGTCGGTGGTCGAGGAGACCGCCTTTTTCGGGCTGCTCGTGGGCGATACCGCGCAGGTCGCCGAGATCACGGACGAGGACACGGGCTTTGTGCCCGGCGAGCGCATGAATTCGCTTCTGAAGGTCCCCGCGATCCGCTACGGCAAGCAGTTCGCGCGGCTGAACGTCGACTGGCAGGGCGGCGGCTGGACGATCCGCAACGTCCCGGTCCGGCTCGGTTCGGACAAACAGGTTTTGAAGAAGGGCGCGGGCATGTCGTTCGGTTCGGCGTTCCCGGGCGAGCGTGGCTGCACGATCCTTTCGGCGCACGTCACCCGCGACTTCGCGGAGCTTGAGGACACGCCGATCGGCGCGGTCGTGCTGCTTGAAACGAGCTACGGACCGTACGCGTACCGCGTGGAACAGAAGAAGACCGCAAAGGGCACCGACCGGTGGTATATGGACGCCGGACAGGACGCGGACCTCGTGCTGTACACCTGCTACCCGCGCGACAACGGCGGCAGGCGCCGCACGGAGCGCTGTGTACTTTTGTGCACGCTGATCGACGGAACGGAGGTGCCGAGATGAAATTCTTCCGATTTATCGGTACGGCGATCGTTCTGACCGTTCTCTGCGCCGCAATCGCGCTGACGCTTGTTTCCGGCGCGCTGCGGTTTATCGCGCTGAATCCCGATTATATCAAGACGTTTCTGCCGACGAAAAGCTATTGTGAGCAAATGCGGCGGGATCTTTCGGATGACCTCGATCACGTCGCGCTTCTGTACGGGCTGCCCGACGGCGCGTTTTCGGAGGTCGTGACCGACGAATCGATCGTAAGCTATACGAACACGCTGATCGACGCGCTGTACGCGGAGGACGCGAAATCGCCTTTGGAGCTTCCCACATACCCCGCGGACGGGTTCAGGAGCTATCTTAAAGCAAACACGTCCTTTGCCGCGGAGGGTGTGAACGACTGCGCGGAGGACGCGGCGCAGGCGGTAACGGAGGACCTTTCGGCGATCAACACCAAGCTTCTCATCGAGCCGTTTCTGACGCTTCGGGATCATACGTTCTCGCGCTCGTCGCTCGTCCTGTTCGTTGCGGGGATCCTGCTCACGATCGTGATGCTGATCTTCCTGAAAATGCTGTACATGGGGAAAGCGCGGAGGACCGGCGCGGTGCTTCGCTGGGGCGGGTGCTTTATGGGCACGACGCTCGTGTTCGTACCGGTGATGCAGTTCATCCTGTTCGGCTATGTCGAACGGCTGAACATTACGGCTTCGGCGTTCCGCACGATCCTGACCGGATACCTCAACACGATCCTGTACGGATGGTTCATCGCACTTCTTGCATTGGAACTTCTCACGTTTTTGCTGCTGCTTGTCGCGATCGTGCGGGCGGGACGCAAAAAAAGATCCGGAAATTCAAGAAAAAACGCTTGACAAACGGGGAGAGCGTCATTATAATAGTCGTGTTTTCAAGCAGAGCGCCCGCTCTCACCTGCCGGCAATCGCGCCGCGTCACGGTAAATACGATCGAAATGATTCTTGAAGTGGGCGCAATGCGCCCACTTATTTTCTTAGGAGGTGTTTTTTCATCGCTACGCAGGACATGCAGATCAACGAAGAGATCCGCGACCGCGAGGTACGGCTCATCGACGAAAACGGACAGCAGCTCGGCATCATGGACGTGCGTGACGCACAGCGTCTGGCGGATGAACGCGGACTGGACCTCGTAAAGGTCTCTCAAAACGTTCCCCCGACCTGCAAGCTCATGGACTACAGCAAGTATCGCTACGACATGCTGAAGCGGGAAAAGGAACAGAAGCGCAACCAGAAGATCATCGAGATCAAGGAGATCCGTCTTTCCGCCACCATCGACCAGCACGATATGGAAGTCAAAGCCAAGCAGTGCGACAAGTTTCTGCGCAACGGCGACAAGGTGAAGGTGTCCATCCGCTTCCGCGGCAGACAGATCACCAAGGGAGAAATGGGCGAGGACGTTATGGAAACGTTCTTCAACATGGTCTCCGACGTCGCGGTGAAAGAACGTCCTCCCAAGCAAGAGGGCAGAAATATGTTTATGGTGCTTGCACCGAAAAAGTAATCGAAAGTATTAGCAGGAGGAACAACCATGCCGAAAATCAAGACCCATCGCGGCGCAGCAAAGCGTTTTTCCCTGACCAAGTCCGGAAAGATCAAGCGCGCCAAGGCCTACAAGAGCCACATTCTCACCAAGAAGAGCACCAAGAGACTTCGCGGTCTGCGTCAGACCGGCTACATCGCCGAAGAAGAACAGAAGAAGATCCGCGAGCTGATCCCGTATAAGTAAGGAGGAACAAAACCATGGCAAGAATCAAGAGAGCAGTCAACGCCGTCAAGAAACGTCGTAAGGTCCTCCGCCTCGCAAAGGGCTACTACGGAGCAAAGAGCAAGCAGTATCGCGCCGCTTCCCAGCAGGTCATGAAGTCGATGGCATATGCGTACGTCGGCAGAAAGCTCAAGAAGCGTGAATACCGCAAGCTGTGGATCGCCCGTATCAACGCAGGCGCCCGCATGAACGGCACCACCTACAGCCGTCTCATCAACGGTCTGAAGCTCGCGAACGTCGACATCAACCGCAAGGTCCTCGCAGATCTCGCGATCACCGACATGAACGCGTTTGCGAACCTCTGCGAGATCGCAAAGGCCGCGCGCAACGACTGAGCAAAGCATAAGCTCCCGATCACGGGAGCTTTTTTGCTTTTGGCGGTAAAAATCCACGGTTGACAGACAACGCCGTTTGCGATACAATATCCCTTGCGTTGAAGGTGTTTGGTACCGTCCGAACGCAGTGAAAGAGAGCCCTCGCCGCGGCTGAAAGCGGGGGAACAGGGCACGGACGGGAAGTTTCGCCACCGGAGCATCCCGCATTGCGGGCGCGTCCTCGCGTTATCGGGGAAACGAGAGAAGGGCTTTGCCCTTAACTTGGGTGGTACCGCGGAAATGGCTTTTCGTCCCATGCTGAATCAGCATGGGTTTTATTTTTCACAAGGAGGAATGTATGGCAATCACGATGGAAGAGCTGCGGAAGCAGTTCTATGAACATTTGCAGCAGGCGAACGCCGCGGAGGCGTTTGAGGAGCTGCGCGTCCGGTATCTCGGCAAAAAGGGCGAGGTCACGGGACTGTTGAAGAACATGGGCGCGATCGCGCCCGAGATGCGCAAGGAATACGGCGCGAAGGTGAACGCTTTGAAGGAAGAGGTCGAAGCGAGCATCAAGAGCCGCATAGAGGAAGCGCACGCAAAAGAGCTCGAAATGCGCATCGCGGCGACCGAGCGCTACGATCTTTCCCTGCCGAGCACGCTCAGTGAAGGCAGCTATCATCCGATCACGCTCGTGCAGCGCGAGGTCGAGCAGATCTTCGCGTCGATGGGCTTTGCGATCGAGGACTACGACGAGATCGTCGACGACTACCACTGCTTCGAAGCGCTGAACATCCCGAAGCACCATCCCGCGCGCGACATGCAGGATACGTACTATCTCAGTAACGGGCAGCTATTAAAGACGCACACGTCCGCCGCGCAGAACGCGATCATGCATAAGTACGGCGCGCCGCTTCGCGCGATCTTCCCGGGCCGCTGCTTCCGCAATGAAAGCACGGACGCCTGCCACGAGAACACGTTCTTCCAGATGGAGGGCATCATGATCGACGAGAACATCTCGATCTCGAACCTCATCTACTTTATGAAAACGATGCTGAGTGAGGTCTTCCAGCGCGACGTCAAGGTTCGTCTCCGTCCGGGCTTCTTCCCGTTCGTCGAGCCGGGCTTCGAGCTCGATATCTCCTGCGCGATCTGCGGCGGCAAGGGCTGTCCGTCGTGCAAGAACAGCGGCTGGCTCGAGCTGTGCCCCTGCGGCATGATCCACCCGAACGTGCTGAAGGCCGGCGGCATCGACACCGACAGGTATACGGGCTTTGCGTTCGGTCTGGGGCTCACGCGGCTTGCCATGATGAAATACGGGATCAAGGATATCCGCGACCTGAACAGCGGGAATCTCAGGGCCCTCGACCAATTCGTGAAGTAAGGAGGCAGAACCATGAACGTTTCCATGAACTGGATCTCGGACTATGTGGATTTGTCCGGGCTTGACATCGACGATCTGATCCATCGCTTCACGCTGTCCACCGCGGAGGTGGAGGACGTTTACCATCTCGGCACCGAGATCAACGGCGTCGTCGTCGCGGAGATCACGAAGATCGAGGAGCATCCGAACTCCAAAAAACTGCATCTTCTCGAACTCGACCTCGGCGATCACACCGACCGCTGCGTGTGCGGCGCACCCAACGTGCGGGTCGGCATGCGCGTGCCGTTTGCGCCGTTCGGCGCTTCCGTCGTCGGAATGACGATCGGCGAAGCGACCATTGCGGGCGTCGTCTCGCGCGGCATGTGCTGCTCGGCGGCGGAGCTCGGCATTGCGGATTCGTCCTCGGGTCTTCTGGAACTGCCCGAAGACGCGCCGCTCGGCAAGCAGATCAAAGAGCTTTATGCCTTTGAGGACACCGTGTTCGAAGTCGACAACAAGTCGCTGACGAACCGGCCCGACCTTTGGGGACATTACGGCATCGCACGCGAGTTTTCGGCGATCGCAAAGCGCCCGCTGAAACCCCTCGATCTCGACGATCTCACAAAGTACGACGCGCTCGATCCCGTCCCGCTCGGGTTCATCGACCCGGAGCTGTGCTACCGCTATTCCGCGATCCGCGCGGACCACATCCAAAAGACGGTCAGCCCGATCGACATGCAGATCCGTCTCTATTACTGCGGCATGCGCGCGATCTCGCTTTTAGCCGACCTCACCAACTACGTCATGCTCGAGCTCGGACAGCCGACGCACGCGTTCGATTCGCGCATGGTCGGCACGATCGGCGTACAGCGCTTCCCCGAAACCTTCGCGTTCAAGACGCTCGACGGTACGGAGCGCAAAATCGACCCCGAAACGCTGATGATCACAAGCGACAATCATCCGGTCGCGGTCGCGGGCGTGATGGGCGGAGAAAACAGCGAGATCGTCGCCGACACGGATTCCGTGACGCTCGAATGTGCGACGTTCTCGGCGGTGTCGGTCCGCAAGACGTCGAGCCGCATCGGGCTTCGCACCGACGCGAGCATGCGCTATGAAAAGACGCTCGATCCCGAGCTTTGCGCGGTCGCCGCAGGCAGATTCCTGAAGCTTCTGAAGGGCATCGACCCGGAAGCGAAGGTGGTAAGCCGCTATACCGACTGTTATCAGTACCATTACCCGCAGATCGAACTGCACTTTACAAAGGCATTCGTCGACCGCTATACCGGCATCGACATCGCCGACGCGCAGATCAACGATACGCTCTCGCGGCTCGGCTTCGACGTGACGGAAGATAACTCCGTGTTCGACGTCAAGGTCCCGTCGTGGCGCGCAACCAAGGACGTGACGATCCCCGCGGACGTCATCGAGGAGATCACGCGTATCTACGGCTACGACAACTTCAACATCGAGACCACGATGAGCGCACTGCGCCCGGTAAAGCCGCTGCAGGTCAAGGCGGACGAGGCGGCGGTGAAAGACGCGCTTGTGAAGACCTTCGGTCTGCACGAGGTGCACACCTATCTCTGGTGCGACGCGAAAAAGCTGAGCGATCTAAAGATCCCGCTGCCCGAAAACGTGCGGCTTTTGAACGGCATGAACCCGGACGCGACGATCCTCCGCACCGCCATGATGCACACGCTGCTGCCGGTATTGAAGGAAAACCGCTTCTATGCGCCGTCGTTCGGCGTGTTCGAGATCGGCAGAACGGTCAAGGGGCAGAAGCCGGACGGCACCGCGAACGAGCGCAGAACGCTCGGCGTCGCGCTGCTCTCGCACGATAAGGAACGCACCGTGTTCCTTTCCGCGCGCGACATGATCGCGTCGATCCTGTTCGATATCCGTCGGCAGCATCCGACGTTTGAGCGCGTCGAGCCGATCAACGCCTGGGAGCATCCCGCAAACACCGCGGCGATCATTCTGGACGGCAAGACGATCGGCACGATCAGTACCGTGCATCCCGAGGTCGCGGCGGAGATCGACAAGAAGGCGTCGCTCGTCACGCTCGAGCTCGATATGGATTCACTCGCCGAGATCAAGGAGGCGGACCTCAAGTACCGCGAAGCGTCGCGCTTCCCGGGCATCGACATCGACCTCTCGTTCGTCGTCGACAAGGACGTGACGTTCAGGGACGTCACCGGCCCGTTCTTCGAGGATCGCGACGAGACGCTCATCGGCATTTCGCTCGTCGACATCTACGAAGCGGACGTCAAGAGCATGACGATCCGGCTCTCGTTCGTGTCGCCTAATAAGACGCTCCAGAAGGCGGAGGTGCAGGCGTATATCGACCGCATCCTCAAAGTCCTCGCGGAAAAGAACATCCGGCTGCGCACCGTATAAGGAGGTACAACATGGCATTCAACGTGGAAAAGGTCGCAAACGATCTCGTAAAGTGGCTCAACGACTGGTTTGAGGAGAACGGTCCCGGCTGCAACGCCGTGATCGGCATTTCGGGCGGCAAGGACAGCTCGGTCACCGCGGCGCTGTGCGTTCGCGCGCTCGGCGCGGATCGCGTCATCGGGGTTCTCATGCCGAACGGCGACCAGTATGACATCGACGTGTCCGAGGCGCTCGTCAAGCATCTCGGCATCCGCTCCTACGTCGTCAACATCAAGGACGCGTACAACGGCGTTGTGAACGCGGCAAAAGCGGCGGGCGTGGAGCTTTCTAACCAATCCTACATCAACCTCGCGCCGCGTCTTCGCATGAGCACGCTCTACGCGGTCTCGCAGTCGTATAACGGCCGCGTGATCAATACGTGCAATCTCAGTGAGGACTGGGTCGGTTATTCCACGCGCTACGGCGATTCCGTGGGCGACGTGTGCCCGCTCGGCAAGCTCACCGTTCAAGAGGTCAAGGAACTCGGCACGTACCTCGGGCTTCCCGACATGTTCGTGCACAAGGTTCCGAGCGACGGGCTCTGCGGCAAGACGGACGAGGACAACCTCGGCTTCACCTACGCCGTGCTCGACCGCTACATCCGCACCGGCGAGATCGACGATCCGGACACGAAGGCGCTGATCGACCGCAAGCACAAGGCGAACCTCTTTAAGCTGGAACTGATGCAGACCTTCCAGTACGACCCGAACGCGGAAGAATGACGGAGAAGGGCACAGAACCGGTCCGCGCGATTATGAAGGCGACGGCGCTATTGGACCTCCTTGCGGAGGCAAAGCGCCCGCTGTCGCTTTCCGAACTCACGACGGCGACGGGCTGGGCAAAGAGCACGGTCTACGGGCTATTGAGCTCCATGCGAAGCTGCGGACTTGTGGAGCAGGATGCGCAAAGCGGCAGATATACGCTCGGCGTTCGGCTGTTCGAGTACGGCAGCGCGGTGAGCTCCACGCGCAGCATCATTGCGCTTGCAAAGGAACCGATGGAACGGCTCGTTCAGGCGACGGGGGAGTCCGCGTCGCTCTCCATGCTCGATCGCGGCGAAGCGCTTGTGCTTTCGCACGCGGAGGCGGATTCGAACTTCCATATCGTGTCGGAGACCGGCGCGCATCTGCCGGCGTTCTGTACGGCGCAGGGCAAGGTTTTGCTTTCCTCGCTGTCCGACGCGGCGGTCAGACGCATCCATGAAACGCAGTTTTTCGCGTTTACGCCGCACGTGATCCCGACCCCCGACGCGCTCGTTTCCGAGATACAGACGGTGCGCGAAAAGGGCTACGCGATCGAAAACGGCGAATTCAGGATCGGCGTACGCGGCGTCGCAGCGCCGATCAAAGACCACACAGGCGCGATCCGTTATGCAATCGGGCTTATCGGCATGTTCCGCCGCGTCGATTCGGACGAGTTCCGCGCCGCAACCGCTGAGGTACTGAAAACCGCCGCAACGCTTTCCGAAGCGCTCGGATACAGAGAGAACTGAAACCGGAAAAGGACCTAAAAGAGGTCCTTTTTTGCTTTCCCGTTTATGGGATTGCAAGATGGGACGTGCGGTGGTAAAATAACAGCATGGAGTTTGACGTTATCATCAAAAACGGCATGATCCTCGACGGGAGCGGGGCGGAAGCGTTCCGCGCCGATCTCGGCGTGCGTGGGCATTCGATTGCGGCGGTCGGCGATCTTTCGGCCGCCGGCGCGGGGGAGGTCCTTGACGCGGCGGGCAAGGCCGTCACGCCCGGTTTTATCGACGCGCACCGCCACGCGGACACGGCGCTCTTTCGCGATGGCTTCGGAAAAGCGGAGCTATTGCAGGGGCTCACCACGATCATCAACGGAAACTGCGGTCTTTCCGCCGCGCCGGTATTCGGTCCGCACAGGGACGCAGTCGCCGCCTATCTCTGGCCGGTCACGGGGGAGTTAAAGGATACGCCGGTCGAATCGCTTGCGGACTATCTGGACGCATTGAACCGCCGTCCGCTGCCGCTGCACGCGGGCATGCTCGCAGGGCTCGGCACGGTCCGCGCGGACGTCGCGGGGTTTTCAAAGGACCTTTCGGACAACGATTACCGCGCGATTCACGCGCTTCTGGAGCGCACGCTTTCCGAGGGCGCGCTCGGGGTCTCTCTGGGGCTCGGCTACGCGCCGGAGTGTTTTTTCGACACGGCGGGGCTCATCCGCGCGCTTGAACCGATCCGCAACACGGACGTGCCGCTGTCGGTGCACATGCGCTCGGAATCCATGAACCTGCTTCCGTCGATCGACGAGGCGGTCGCGATCGCAAAGGCGCTTCGCGTGCCCCTAGAGATCAGCCATCTGAAGGCGGTGGGCAAGGCGCGGTGGGGCACGCTTGTCTATGAAGCGCTTGATCGGATCCGCCGCGCGCGCGAGGACGGGATTGACGTACAATGCGACGCATATCCGTACACCGCGGGCAGCACGCAGCTATTGCACGTTCTGCCGCCGGAGTTCTTGGCGGGCGGCACGGACGCGATCGCAAAGCGGCTCATCGATCCCGCGGCGCAGCGGATATTGAAAGAGCGACTGGAGACCGGAACGGATTTCGACAACTACGCCATGCTGATCGGCTGGGACAATATCGAGATCTCCTCGGTGCGGCTTCCGGAAGACCGGCGGCTGATCGGCAAGACGATCGCAGAGGCGGCGGGGGATGCGGAACCGTGGCGGTTCTGCGCAGAGCTTCTTTCCCGCAACGGCTGCGCGGTCACCATGATCGACCGGCTGACGCACGAGGACGACATTGCGGCAATCTTTAAGGAACCGTTTTCCTACGTCATTTCGGATGCGACGTACCCGGAGAGCGGTCTCCCGCACCCGCGCGTGTACGGCACGTTCGTGCACGTGCTCGAACGGTTCGTGAAAGAGCGTAAAACGCTTTCGCTTCGGGAGGCGGTGCGGAAGATGACGCGCATGCCGGCGGACCGGTACCATCTGATGAACAAGGGCCGGATCGAACCCGGCGCGGACGCGGATCTGCTGATCTTCGACCCGGACTGTGTGCACGAGCGGGCGACGTTTGAAAACCCCGCGCAATGCAGCATGGGGATCGACACGGTCATGGTAAACGGCGCGGTCGCGGTGCGTGACGGCAACCTGACAGGGAAAACGAACGGAACGGTTTTGAAACGGAGGAAATCATGAAACACGAAAATCAAAAGTGCAAGATCCTGGTGATCCGGGATCTGCTGCTTGAAACGGATGAGCTGCACCCGCTGACGACGCTGGACTTCATCGCAAAACTGAAAGAGCGCGGGATCGAAGCCGAGCGCAAGAGCGTGGCGGACGATCTTATGACGCTCTCCGAATACGGCATGGACATCGAATCCGTCGCGGTCGGCAAGCGCAAGGGTTACTATCTCGCGTCGCGCACGTTCGAGTCCGCGGAGCTCAAGATGCTTGTGGACAGCGTGCAGGCGGCGAAGTTCCTGTCCCCGAAAAAGACAAGGGGACTCATCAAAAAGCTTGCGGGGCTGTCGAGCCGCGGCGAAGCGGCGCTTCTCCGTCGTCAGCTCTATATCTCCGACCGCGGCAAGACGGACAACGAATCCGTCTTCTACTGCATCGACGCCATCCACGGCGCGATCGGCGAGGATCGCGAGATCACGTTCGTTTACTGGCAGTACGATCTCAACAAAAAGCGTGTCCCGCGCAAGAGCGGCGCGCGCTATCGCGTCAGCCCCTTCGCACTCGTTTGGGACGACGAGTTCTATTACCTGATCGCCTACGACGCGGCGGACGCGCGCATCAAGCACTACCGCGTCGATAAAATGACCCGCATCACGATCACGGATTCGGAGCGGCAGGGGAAGGACGTCTTTGCGTCGATCGACATGTCCGTCTACACGAGCCGCAACTTCTCGATGTTTGCGGGTGAGGAAGCGGACGTGGTGCTCGACTGCGACGCAAGCGTGATCGGCGTGATCGTCGACCGCTTCGGCACCGACGTGTCCGTGCATCCGAACGTGGACGGGTTTACCGCGTTTGTCAAGGTCGCGGTCTCCGAGCAGTTCTTCGGTTGGGTCGCGGCACTCGGCGGCGCGGTGCGCATCGTATCCCCGCAGCCGGTCAAGGAGCAGTTCCTTGCGCTCCTGGATCGCGTCAAAGCCGCGCAGAAATAAAGGCGAATGAAAACAGCCGCTTCCCATCAGGGAAACGGCTGTTGTGCAATAACGGGATCGTTATTCTTCGTCCAGCTTTCTGCCGAGATCGGCGTACGCTTCGGGCTCCGTCACACGCAAAAGCTCGACGGTGGTCAGCGCACGGACGGCCTTTTTGCCCTCGTCGTCCAGACGCGAATAGCGCTCCAAAAGCGCGCGCTTTTCACCGTCCAAAAAGAGCAGCTTGTCGCTCGCGACGGGCTTGATGTCCAGTACGTCGCAGATATGCATGATCGTGTCGAACGAGGTGCCGCCGATGCCTTTCTGGAGCGCGGTCACGATTGTCGACTGCGGAACGCCGATGTACATCGAGAATTGACGTACGCTGCGGAATTGCTTTTTAATCTCGGTCTTGATCAGTTTTGTCAGTTCATCCATGTTTCACACACCTCCACTTGCGACATCATACCATACGCAAAAAAAAGTTGTCAAGAAAAAATATATTGTACAATTGTGATATTTTTGAAACGCGCAGAAAAACTGACAAAAAATGGAAAACCGCCGTATTTGTCTGAACATATTTTCAAAAAGTGTTCAGTTATTGTTTCTTGACGAACGCGACGCCGTCCGCTATACTGGACCATGTGTCAGCCCGCCGCAAAAAACGGGCCGACCGAACCCTGCATCGACAAACGGTTGCCGGGATTCAACCGCCGGTTGGTGGCTTTTTCCCGCTTCGGACTGTATACTGGAACCATGAAAACGATTTTACCGATCCTGAAACCATATCGAAAGCAGATCGTGCTCACCGGGCTTTTGTGCATCCTGTTCACGCTCGGCGGGGCGTTTCTGCCGTACCTGATGAGCCGCATCGTCGACAACGGCATCGCCGCGGGTGACATGGGTGTGATCCTGAAGCTCGGCGGGCTGATGCTGCTGCTTGCGGTCGTATCCATGCTCTGCGCGCTCTGGATGGGCGCGGTGAACGCCCGGATCTCCGCGGATTTCTCGCGCGATCTGAAGCGCAGGATCTTCGACAAGGCGTCCGCGCTCGATTTCGAGCATTTCTCGAAGATCGGCACGTCGGGACTACTCACACGCTCCACGCACGACGTTTCCACGATCTCGGACATCTCCGGCATGTTCGTGAACGTCGTCGTGATGGTGCCGATCATGATCGCGGGCGGCGTAGCGTTCGCGCTTCTTTCCGACCGCGCGCTTGCGCTCATTCTGCTCGTATCGATCCCGATCGCGTTTCTGATCCTGTTCCCGATCCTTCGGCACCTTGATCGGCTCTGGAAGTTAAGCGACGAATACATCGACGAACAGAACCGGCTGATGCGCGAACGGCTTTCCGGCATCCGCGTGATCCGCGCGTTCGACAAGGAAGCGCACGAGCACGGACGCATCGCGCACGCGACCGAGGAGATGGCAAAGTACATCATCCGCGCAAACGTCCGCGCGGGCTACGTGAACCCGGTGTGCATGCTGGTGCTGAACCTCGCGACGGTTGTGATGCTTCTGGTCGGCGCAAACCGTCTGCAGGATCCCGTGCTGATGGAACAGGGCCTCACCGCGGGCGGTATCATCGCCACGGTGCAGTACGTTGCGCTGATCCTGAACGGCGTGATGATGCTTTCGTGGACGTTCGCGTTTTTGCCGCACCTCAAGGTCTGCGTAAACCGCGTGACCGAGGTGCTGGAGCTTCCGGACGAACCGGCGGACGCGGGCGACGGCACGGCCGCAGAAGGCGATCTTGTGCTCGAAAACGTCGGTTTTGCCTATCCCGACAGCGAACTCAAAACCGTTTCGGATATCAATATCACGATCCCGGCGGGGGAGACCGCCGCGATCATCGGCGGCACCGGCAGCGGCAAATCGACGATTTTGAAGCTTCTTCTGGATTTCTATCCGCCGACCGAGGGCAGCATTTCGCTCGGCGGCGTCCCGTATGAAAAGATCGGACGCGGCGGCGTGCGGGAGGCCGTCTCCGCTTCGCTGCAGAAGGGCATGGTGTTTGAAGGGACCATTCTGGACAACGTGCGCATGGGCGATCCGAACGCGAGCGAGGAAGCGGTAAAAACCGTCCTCGATATCGCGCAGATGACGGAGTTTGTCGATTCGCACGAGGAGGGATTGAACTACCGCCTCGCGCAGTCCGGCGCGAACATTTCGGGCGGGCAGAAGCAGCGCATCAGCATTGCGCGAACGATCTTGAAGCCCGCGTCGGTCTACGTGTTCGACGACAGCTTTTCCGCGCTCGACTACCTCACCGAAAGCAAGCTCCGGAAGGCGCTGAACCGCTACCTTGCGGGCAAAACGCAGATCATCATCACACAGCGCGCCGCGACCGCCATGCGCTGCGACCGCATCTTCGTCCTTGAACAGGGCGTCATCGTCGGCAGCGGCACGCACGCGGAACTTGTGAAATCGTGCAGGGTCTATCGCGAGATCGTGCGTTCGCAGCTGGGAGGTGACGCGGTATGAAGAAGCAGAAAACCTCCGGAAAAGTCGTCCTCCGCATCTTAAAGGACACAAAGCCGATCGCGGGTTGGCTCGTGCTCGGCGCGTTCATCAGCTTAATATCGGTCGCGCTGTCGCTCGTGACGCCGGAGATCCTTTCCGCGCTGTCCGACCGGCTCTATGACTACTGGGAGCCCATGCACCTCGGTGAGGCAGCGACGTTCGACAACCACGCCTTTGCGCTCGGCTGCGTGCTGCTCGCCGCGGCGTATGCGGGAAGCTCCCTTGCGGCGATCGGCGAGATGCTGATCATGAACAACGTCGTGTCGAAGCATTTCACCTGCGCGATCCGCATCCGTATGAGCGACAAGATCCGGCGGCTCCCGGTGCGTTACGTCGATCAGACGCCGAACGGCGAGATCATTTCGCACATGACCGACGATGTTTCCACGATGGGAACGACGATCCACAGCTTCCTCGAAACGATGATCTCCGGGGTTTTAAAGCTTCTCGGCATCATCGTGCTGATCTTTCTGCTAAACCCGATTTTGGCCGCGGCGGTCATCGTGTTCGTGCCGCTTTCGCTGATCCTGTCGGCAAAGATCGCGGGCAAGAGCGAGAAATACTTCGCCGAGGTGCGCAAAAAGAACGGCGAGATGTACGCGTTGACCGAGGAGACCTTCACGGGCTTCGACACGGTCAAGGCGTTCCATCTCGAAAAACGGCAGCGTGAGCGGCAGGCAGAGCTTTGCGCCGATATGCGCGACGCGGCGCGAAAGGGCACGTTCCTTGCGTCGATCGTGCAGCCGATCGTGGCGCTTTCGAACAACATTGCGTATATCGCGATCTGCATCATCGGCGGCATCTTCGTCGCCAACCACCTCTTTGGCATGAGCGTCGGCACGATCGTCGCGTTCGTGCTCTACGCGCGCATGTTCGCAGGACCTTTGGAAAGCATTGCACAGGGCTTTTCGATGCTGCAGCAGACGATCGCGTCGTCCGAGCGCGTCTATAAGATGCTCGACGAGGAGGAAATGACCGAGCAGACGGAGGAGACCGCGCCGGAGGGCAGGGGAGACGTGCAGTTTGAGAACGTCGATTTCTCCTACGACCCGAAACAGCCGCTGATCAAGGGGCTGACCATCGACGTGCACGCCGGTGAAAAGGTCGCCATCGTCGGACCGACCGGCGGCGGCAAGACCACGATCGTAAACCTCCTCATGCGCTTCTACGACGTCGACGGCGGGCGGATCCTTGTCGACGGCAAGGACGTCATGCAGATGCCGAGAAACGCTTTGCGGAGCGTCTTCTCGATGGTTCTGCAGGATACGTGGCTCTTCTCAGGCACGATCTACGACAACATTGCCTACGGCAGACCCGACGCGACCGAGGAAGAAGTACACGAGGCGGCGAAGCGCGCGCACATCGACCGGTTTATCCGCTCGCTTCCGAACGGCTACGACACCGTCATCAACGAGGAGACGACGAACATCTCCGGCGGGCAGAAGCAGCTTTTGACGATCGCGCGCGCGTACCTTGCAAACCGCCCGATCCTGATCCTCGACGAAGCGACGAGCAACGTCGATACCCGCACCGAGATCCTGATCCAGAAAACGATGGACGATCTCATGCGCGACCGCACGAGCTTCGTCATCGCGCATCGGCTGTCCACCATCGTCGACGCGGATACGATCCTTGTCGTCAACAACGGCTCGATCGTGGAGCAGGGCACGCACAAAGAATTGCTCGAAAAGAACGGCTTCTACGCCGAGATCTACAATTCGCAGTACGAATTATTGAACTGACGGACAGAAAAAAGGATCGCGAGGTTCCGCGATCCTGTTTCTATTCCTCAAACAGATGCCGGTATTTGTCAAAAAACTGATAATAGATCCTCGTATTCTCCAGCTCCCACCAGTTTTTGATCGTGACGGGCGAGGCGTCCAGATCATAGATGCGCGCGCCGGACATGGCGAGCAAGAAAGGCGAATGCGTCGCAATGACGAACTGACAGCCGCAATACCGCGCCATCTTCTCCAGCAGCTGCATCAGCGCAAGCTGCGTTTTCGGCGACATGCTGTTTTCCGGCTCGTCCAGGCAGTACAGCGTGTCGTTTTTCAGCTTTTCTTCAAAGAATTCGTACGCCGTTTCGCCGTTGCTGGAAAGTTTGACTTCCGTACCCGCGAATTTTCGCAGAAACATCCGCCGCGAGAGCGTTTTCCGGCGCGCCTGCACCTGCTGCCGCAGCGCTTCGTAATCTTCCATGCTGTGCAGCACGACGTTTTCCCCGAATTTGATTCGCGCGTATTCCGCTTTGCCGCGTTCGACCGTGTCCGCGATCTCTTCGTTGTTGGTGCGGACGGCGAGCATGTAGTCGAACACGTCGTCGCTCGTGATGATCCGGCTGCCGTTCGGGATGCGCAAAGGGAAGCCCTCGTCGTCCGTGCCGCACGCATACCCGCAGCTTTGCGCGTACGCGTCGAACAGCTCGCTTGAATTGAACGGCGCGCCGCGGTTCAGTCCGAGTTTTGCCGCGATCAGGTTCAGAAGCGTGCTCTTGCCGGAGCCGTTGCCGCCGTAAAATATCGTGACGCGGGCAAAACCGATCTCGGAAAGCGCCTTGTGATTGAAGATCTCACACGGATAGATATTGTCGATATACCCGTAGCCGCTGTCGTTTTCCCGCATGCGGGCTTCGATCAGCGCTTCTTCCTTTTCGATCGGCAGGGTAAATGTTTCGAGATACATAGGGGCTCCTCCGTGCGAGACGCTATTTGTCCGATCCCAGGATCGCTTTTGCAGCTTCTTCCGCAAGGAGCATGGATTCTCCGTACCGTTCGTCGTCGCGGGAATCGTATTCGTTGCCGAGCATGACCCATTCGCAATACTCGAAGAACAGGAAACAGGTCAGCGTGCGGCGGTAGACGTCATACGCAATGCCGTGCTTTTTAACAAGGTTTTCGTAATAGTATTCGATCGCAAAGTCGCGATCCGCGCGCGAAAGATAAAAATACGCGTCGTCCCGCTCACGCCCGTGCGCGATCAGACGGGCGAGGGACGTGGGGTAGGGCAGCATGCCGCCGTACTCCCAGTCGATCAGCACCGCGCGTTCCCCGATCAGCAGATTGATCGGCAGCAGGTCGTCGTGACAGAGCGTGCACGGCGTTTCTGCGTACTGCTCCCGAAACTTTGCAAACGCCGCGTCGAGCAGCGCCGAACCGAGAAACTTTCCGCGGTGTTCGATGCTTTTCTGCGCCATATCATACGCGTTTGCCGCGCCGTACAGATCGGTACGTTCCCAGAACTCGTCCTGCATCAGGATCAGCGCGTCGAGCGCTTTTATAAGCTTTTCCCGATCACAGCGGCGAAGATCTGTGCCCGGGCAGTACTCCGTCAGAAAATACGCGTCGCCGCCGGATTCGCATGCACCGAGAAACGCCGGGACGTACGGCTTTCGTTCGCTGAAAAAGGTGCGATAGATCGCGAGCTCGTTGCCCTTCGCACGCTTCAGGACGCATTTCTGCGTGCCTGTATCGACGAGCCAGACGGCGTATTCGGCGCCGTCTTCCTCGCAGAGAAACGGGGAGATTTGTTCTGCGCGTATCCCGGGATATCCGAGCCGATCCAGAACGGCGATCAGCTCTTTCGACGTCGGCTTTTGCTTCTGTTCCATCTGTTACCTCCCAAGCTCCCAGAACGCGACGGCACTTGCTGCCGCGACATTCAACGAATCCACGCCGTGCGCCATCGGGATCTTTACCGCGAAGTCGCAGGCGGCAATCGTCTCCTTCGAAAGCCCGTCGCCCTCGGTGCCGAGCACGATCGCAAGCTTCTCGCACGCCTTGAGCCGCGGATCGTCCATGGAAAGCGAATCGTCGACCAGTGCCATCGCCGCGGTCTGAAAGCCGCGTTCGCGCAAAAGCGCAAGCCCGTTTTCCGGCAGCACCGTCCAGGGAATTTGAAAGATCGTGCCCATCGAAACGCGCACCGCGCGGCGGTTCAAGGGGTCGCAGCAGGTGGAGGAAAAGAGCACCGCGTCGATGTTCAGCGCGGCGGCGCTGCGCACGATCGCGCCGAGGTTGCCTGCGTCCACGATGCCGTCGAGCACCGCGACGCGTTTTGCGCCGGAAAGCACGTCGTCCAAAGTGCGCAGGGGCGGCCGTTTCATCGCGGCAAGCACCCCGCGGGTCAGCGCGTAGCCGGTCAGCGACTTGAGAAGTTCCCGGTTGCCGGTATAGACCGGCGCGTCGGGGCAGCGGTCGAGCAGATCCTTTGCGTCGCCGTCGATATGCTTTTCCTCCATCAGAAAGGAGACCGGTTCAAAACCGGCGAGAAGCGCAAGCCGGATCACCTTCGGGCTTTCGGCGATAAAGACGCCCTTTTCGGGCTCGAGGCGGTTTCGGATCTGCGCCTCCGTAAGCCGCGCGTACACGTCGAGCGCGGGATTTTCGATCGAATCCAGATAAATGACGTTACCCATCGTTCAAAAAATGCCCCGCCGGGGTCGGCAGGGCGGTTCGGTTCGTGTTCAGTTTGCTTTGTTCTCGAGGTAGTCGTTGAGATCCTTGCAGAGCGCGTCCGCGTCGATGCCGTGGACGGCGCACGCCTCTTCGAGATTCTCGAAATGCGCCGCCGCGCAGCCGAGGCAATGCATGCCGCTTGCGATCAGAATGCCCGCGAGGTCCTCGTCGACCCGGATGATATCCATGATGTTCATATCCTTTGTGATCATAGCTGTTTCTCCTTTGTTTGTTCGGTGGGTTTAGTATAACAACCTTTTCGCCGTTTTTCAACAGCGGATTGTGATATTTTGGTGACGCTTACGATTTCCGCAGGATCTTGAACCCGTTCGCAGGAACGGTGATTGTCAGCGAACTGCGCGCCGTGACGGCCTCGCTGTCCCCGGAAACGTATGTGCCGGACAGATCGAGCGGCTCGGCTGCGTCCGGTCCTTCGCGGAACAGCCCCGGAAAGAGCACCGTGCGGACCGCGGCGTCGGACGCGTTCGCAAGCAGGATCAGCGTTTCCCGCTCGCTTTGCCGGATCACCGCGACCGTCTGCTTGCCGACGGCGGCGATACGCGTGCTGCCGCTTCGGATCGCGTCGCTGTCGTTGTGCAGCTTCATCAGCAAGCGCACCTGCTCGGTCAGCGCCGTCTTTTCCCGACCCCACGGGAACGTGCCGCGGTTTAAGGGATCGGACATGCCGGTCATGCCCGCTTCGTCGCCGTAATAGATGCACGGAACGCCGGGCAGCACCGCCATCAGCGCATAGCCCAAGGTAAGCCGTTTTGACGCGTGCGCCAGCACCGCCGCGTCGGGACGGAACGCAAGCTGCTGTTTGCGCGTCAGCGTTCTCGCGTCCGGAATGCCGCAGAGCGCGGTACGGACGCGTTCGGTGTCGTGCGAGCCCAAAAGGTTCAGGCACGCGTCCATGAACGGCTTCGGATAATCCTCCAAAAGTCGGTTCTGCGTTTCGGCAAACCAGTAGGCGTCTTTGCGTCCGTTCAAAAACTCGATCGCGGGCTCGCGGAACTGATAGTTCATCGGCGCGTCGAGCTCGTCGCCGTTGACGTAGCCGCGGCGGCCTTCGGGACCGTATTTCGTCGCGCAGTTGTCCCAGACCTCGCCGATGAGCACGGCGTCGGGATCGTATCCCTTGATCGAGCGGCGAATGCCGCGGATGAACGAATCGGGCAGCTCGTCCGCAACGTCCAGCCGCCAGCCGGAAGCACCTGAGCGAAGCCATTTACGCAGAACGCCGTTCTCGCCCTGAATGAATTCCACGTAGCTCGGCTCGGTCTCCTCAACGTCCGGGAGCGTCTCGAAATTCCACCAACATTCGTAGGTATCGGGCCATTCATAGAACCGGTACCACGGATAGTACGGGGAGTCCTTGCTCTCGCACGCGCCGTGCGTCCCGTAACGCCCGTAACGGTCGAAATAGATCGAATCGTCGCCGGTGTGGGAAAAGACGCCGTCGAGCACGATGCGGATGCCCAATGTCTTTGCCGTCTCGCACAGCGCCTTGAAATCCTCCTCCGTGCCGAGCAGCGGGTCGATCGAACGGTAGTCCGCCGTGTTGTAGCGGTGGTTCGAGTGCGCCGCAAAGATCGGGTTCAGATAGATGCAGGTGACGCCGAGCGAGGCGATGTACGGAAGCTTTTCCGTGATGCCGTTCAAATCGCCGCCGAAATAATCGTCCGGGACGTATTCCTTTGCGCCGCCGTGCGGCGTATGGTACGGCGTTTCGTCCCAGCTTGCGTGCGTAAAGATCGGACGTCCCGTCGCGCGGTAGTCCGCCGCGGCGCGTAAGAACCGTTCGCGGTCGGAGCAGAAAAAGCGGTCGGGGAAGATCTGATAGACCACGGCGTTCCGGAACCATTCCGGCGTCGTAAACGCGCCGTCGTATACGGTGAGCCCGTAGGTTTTCGGCGTATCGGAAAAGCGCGCTTCGCCGCTTTCCGCGCCGAAATACCGCCCGTCGATGCGGAAGCCGTAGCCCATGCGGCACGGCGTTTTCGGCGTGATAAACGACGCGCGGTACGACGCGCCGTCCCAGTCCATCGGGACGGTTTTCGGCCCCTCCGGCGGGTACAGCAACAGCTCGACCATGGCGCTCGGCGCGCCGTCGACGCGGAAGGTGACGGTTTCGTTTGTTCTGACTGCCCCGAACGGGGTCTTGTAATGCGGATCACGCGAATGATAATACCAGTTCATACGCCCATTATACGCGTTTTAGGCGCGGTTTGCAAGGTTCTTTGTCGACAAGTTGGCTTTGACGGACGGCACGGAATGTGCTATACTGTCTGTAAACCAAAGCGGACGCGGTAAAACGGACGTTTTTTGTAAAAAATCCGCAAAAATAACAAGTTCGCAACACGCGTGTTACATTTTGTCCGCATTTGGGTGTTACAATGATTTCCATAAAAGGGAATCGGAGGATGGGAATATGATAAAGATCCTGATCGTGGATGACGAAGAACCGATCGCAAACCTGATCCGCATGAATCTGACGCGGCAGGGATACGTGTGCACCTGCGCCTATGACGGGCAGCAGGCGGCGGATCTTCTCGAACAGAACCAGTTCGATCTCGTGCTTTTGGACATCATGCTGCCGAAGTTCGACGGCTATGATCTGCTTGCCTTTATCCGTCCGATGGGGATCCCCGTGATCTTCCTGACGGCAAAGAGCGATCTCAATGACCGCGTTAAGGGCCTGAAGCTCGGTGCGGAGGACTATATCGTAAAGCCGTTCGAGATCGTGGAGCTGCTCGCCCGCATCGAGGTCGTGCTTCGCCGCTTCAACAAGAGCCAGGGCATGATCCAATGCCTCGATCTTCTGATCGACCTCGACGCGCGCGACGTGTATCAGGACGGCAAGCGCGTCGATCTCACGCGCAAGGAGTTCGACCTGCTCGTTCTGTTCGTGCAGAACCCCAACACCGCGCTGTTCCGCGAAACGCTGTTCGAGCGCGTGTGGGAGACGGATTACATCGGCGAGACGCGCACGCTGGACAGCCACGTGCAGCGTCTGCGCAGAAAACTCGGCTGGCAGGACCGCATCAAGACGGTCCATAAGATCGGCTATCGGCTGGACATTCCCGAGGAGACATGAGATTCGCTCTGAAAATTTGCATATGCACCGTACTGATCGTAGCGCTGTTGTTCGGCGTGGCAGGACAGATCCTGATCGCGCAGAGCTTTGAAACAGCGCTTCGTTTTCGCGTACGCGCGGCGACGGCGGATTATTCGGCGCTTGCCTCCGCCATGGAAGCGGAGCTTTACGGCATCTATCTCTATTACAACACGGCCTCGCCCGATATGTACGAGGAGATCTTAAAACGCGCGGGTTCGAACCAGGGCGTGGAATCGCCCTGCGCGCTCTATGATATGGACGCGCATCTGCTGACCGCGGGCACGGACGATTTCCCGGAGACGCTGCCGTTTTCCGAGCTGCGCGTAAGGCGCTTTGCCTATCGCCTTCTGAAGGACGGGGACCGCACGCTTCTGGATACCGCGGGCTGCGTGTCGATCGGCGGGCAGAACTACTTTCTGTCCGTGCGGTACGACGCGACCGATCTCATGCGGCTGCGCGCCGAGCAGATCCGCTCCGTCACGATCCTGCACATCATCACCGTCGCGGTCTCGATCGCGGCGATGCTGCTGCTTTCCTACTTCACCACGAAGCCGCTCCGACGCCTGCAGCGCTTCACACAGGTCATCGGCGGCGGCAACTATTCGCGCCGCGCGCGTGTGACCACGCTCGACGAGATCGGCGACCTCACCGTCGCGTTCAACGACATGACCGGCGCGATCGAGCAAAAGGTGGACGCGCTCGAGCAGAACGCCAAGCAGCAGAAGGACTTCGTTGCAAACTTCTCGCATGAATTGAAGACCCCGATGACGTCGATCATCGGCTACGCGGACATGCTCCGAAGCACCGAGCTCGACGAGGAGGACGCCTTCATGGCGGCGAACTTCATCTTCACCGAGGGCAAGCGGCTCGAGGCGATGTCTCTGAAGCTCATGGACCTTATCGTGCTCGACAAGAACGAGTTCAAGCTCGTCCGCGGGTATGCGCGGCGCGCGCTCGGGCACGTCGTCGCGGTCGTCACGCCGATGCTCGAAAAGGCGGAGCTGACCTTCAACTATGATATTGAACAGCAGATCATCCTGTATGAAAAGGACCTTTTGCTGACGCTTGTGCAGAACCTCATCGACAACGCGCGCAAGGCAAGCTCGCCCGGCAAAACGGTCACGCTTTCCGGCCGCCGTGAGAACGGACGCTACCGGATCTCCGTGCGCGACGAGGGCATCGGCATTCCGGAGGAGGAGATCTCCCGCATCACCGAGGCGTTCTTCATGGTCGACAAATCCCGTGCGCGCGCACAGCACGGCGCGGGGCTCGGCCTTGCGATCGGCAACCGGATCGCGCAGATCCACGGCAGCACGCTGCACTTTGAAAGCAAGGTGGGCGAGGGCACGCTCGTCTGGTTCGACGTGCCGCTCTATCAGCGCGGAAAGGGGGAGGAGGACGAATGAAAAAGGTCCGTCTGTTTGCAAACCGCGACCGTGAAACGCGGACGCGCATCGCCTATATCGCGCTGACCGCGGGCACCGTTCTCGTCGCGTTCCTGCTCGTCCTTTTGAATCGCGGGATCTTCGCGCTCTCCGAAAAAGCGCTGTACGACGATCCGAAATATGAGGCGGTCAGCATCATCAGCGCAAACGGCATCGGCGCGCCGCTGTCGTTTGCGACGCGCGTTTCGCTGTTCCTCGGCTGCGAACGGCAGGGCGAGGAACGCGCCGTCATGCCCGGCGAGATGAGCGAAACGGAGATCACGGAAAAGATCAAGGAACTCTGGATCGAAACGCTTGCGGTGCACACGCCGTCCGGCAAGCTCAAAACCGGCGAATCCGTTGATTCCGTGCTGAAGAGGAGCCGCTACACGGTGACGCTGCGCGATTTCTATAACGACGAAACCGGCGCGAAGCTCGCGCTCTGGTGCGCGCAGGCGTACTATAACGCCGACGACGGGCGGGTCTATTGCCTGTCCGTGCAGTTTGACAGCCGCACGGGCGAAGCGTACGCGCTTTCCTGCGCGCTTTTTGACAGCATACGCGCCGAGCAGGCGGAGGACGCTCTGAAGCCGTTCCTTGCCGCGAACGGCTACGCCGACACGCTTGCGGAGCAGGCAGTCCTGACCCCGACCGCAAAGGGCTATACCGGCACGCTGACGCTTCCGGACGGACTGAAGCTGGAACTTTATTACAGCGCAAACGAGCAATATGAGATCGCGTTCGCGCGGTGACGGCGCAGCTGTCATGAATTGCGGTAAAACCGCATAAAATGCTTGCAATATACAAAGGGCTTCCATATAATAGATTTGTTATGGAAGCTTCGATTCGTAAAAACAGAATGGGAACGGAGCCGGAGGGACGGCTCCTTCTTTCGTTGGGCTGGCCGATCATCGTGTCCATGCTCGTGCAGGCGCTGTACAACATCGTGGACAGCGTGTTCGTGTCGCGCATGGGATCGCTGCCGGAAGCGGACCTTGTCCGTATCCTCGGCGATCTGTACAGTCCGGAGGCCGTCGCCGAGCTCAGCAACGACGCGCTTGCCGCGCTGGGGCTTGTTTATCCGCTGCAGATGCTTCTCATTGCGGTCGCGGTCGGCACGTCGGTCGGCATCAATTCGCTGATCTCGCGCCGCCTCGGCGCAAGACGCTTTGAGGACGCGAACCGCGCGGCGGGCAACGGGCTTGTCGTGCTGGTTCTTTCCGCCGCGGTGTTCACCGTGATCGGACTCGTGCTGTCGGGACCGTTCATGCGCTGGCAAAGCGCCGATCCGATCGTGCAGCTCATGGGCACGCACTATATGTCGATCTGCCTCTCGCTTTGCGTCGGCGTGTTCCTTGCCTGCGGCATCGAGCGCATCATGACCGCGCAGGGCAAGACAATCTTCGCGATGCTGATGCAGCTGACCGGCGCGATCACCAACATCGTGCTCGACCGTGTCTTCGTCCTCGGCTGGGGTCCCGTCCCCGCAATGGGCGTCAAGGGTGCGGCAATCGCCACCGTCGCGGGACAGTTCGCCTCGATGATCTTGGCATTCATCCTGCTCTACGGCACAAAGCACGATATCCGCATCCGCGCGTCCGATTATAAGCTGAACGGGCGAACGGTGTACGAGATCTACCGCGTGGGGCTGCCGTCGATTTTGATGCAGGCGGTCGGCACCGTCATGATGTTCGGCATGAACACGATCCTGAAGGCGCTCGGCGACTATCAGCTTGCTGCCGATCCGGGCGGCAACTATCCGGACCTGTACGTCGGCGCGTTCGGCACGTACTTCAAGCTCCAGTCGATCATCTTCATGCCGGTGTTCGGGCTGACCAACGCGGCGATGAGCGTGCTCGGCTACAACTTCGGCGCAAGGAACCGCGAACGCTTCATGCGGGCGTTCAAAATGCTTCTGATCTACTGCTGCGTGTTCATGATCTTCGGAACGCTGCTTTTCCAGCTGTTCAGCGGACAGATCATCTCGCTGTTCGAAATGACGGCGCAGATGCAGGCGGTCACACGGCGCGCGATCCGCATCATCTCGATCGGCTTCGTGCTTGCCGCGGCGGGCATTTCGTTCTCCACGGCGTTCGGCGCGACGGACACGAGCTTATACGGCGCGATCACAAGCTTGCAGCGTCAGCTTCTCGTGCTGCTGCCGGTCGCGGCGCTTTTAGCGTGGCTTACCAAGGACGTCGACGGCATCTGGTGGGCGTTCCCGATCTCCGAGCTCATCACACTCGTCGTGGCGGGGCTGCTCTTCCGGCGGCTCTACCGCAAAAAGATCAAGCCGCTCGACGACCCGATCACAGACTGAACCAAAAACAAACAGGGCGTACCGCAGATCACGGTACGCTCTTTTCTTATAACATCGCGCTGTCTTCGGGGGAAGAACTTTGCATGATATCACGTTTCAGCGTGGAATCCATGACCGCGGAGCGGGCGAGCACCATCTTGCCCGCTTCGACCGAGTGTGTGAGCCAGACGCTGCCGCCGATGACGCAGTCGTTTCCGATGCGCGTTTCGCCGCCGAGGATCGTCGCGCCGGCGTAGATGACGACGCGGTCGCCGATGTCGGGATGGCGCTTGACGCCTTTGACCGGCATGCCGTCTTCGTCGGTGTCGAAGCTCTTTGCGCCGAGCGTGACGTGCTGATAGATCTTGACGCCGCTGCCGATAGTCGTGGTCTCGCCGATGACGACGCCGGTGCCGTGGTCGATGAAGAACGATTCGCCGATCGTTGCGCCCGGATGGACGTCGATGCCGGTCAATCGATGCGCGTACTCCGTCATGACGCGCGGCAGCAGCGGCACGCCTTCGAGATACAGCACGTGCGCAAGCCGGAAGGTCGCGATCGCGAAAAACGCCGGATAGCAGAGGATGATCTCGTCGACGCCTTTTGCGGCGGGATCACCCATATACGCCGCCGCAAGGTCAGTTTTCAGCACGCGGTAGATCTCCGGCAGCGCCGAGATCAGCGCGCGCGTCACGGCTTCGGCGCGTGCGTCGTCATAGGACAGCGCGCGTAAAAGCGCACAGAGATGGTCCGCGGCTTCAAATAGCGCCTGCTCGCGCATGATCGGTTTTCCGGCGTGGCGCGGAAACATCGCGTCGATCAGCCGGTCCGTCATGGCTTCCGCGCGGCTCTTGAACGAACTGAAATCGTTCGCGCCGGAGTGCCCCTCGTCCGCGCTTCGCAGCAGATCCGCCGTTGTTCCGAGCAGTTCTTTCAGATCATGTTCCATATTCAATCCTCGTAAAGTGCCGTGGAGAGGTAGCGGTCGCCGCCGTCCGGGAACAGCACGACGATCGTTTTGCCGCGGTTTTCGGGACGCTTCGCAAGAAGGATCGCCGCGTGCGCCGCCGCGCCGGCGGAGATGCCGACCGCCACGCCCTCGAGCTTGCCGATGCGCTGCGCCGCAGAAAACGCGTCCTCGTTTTCGACGGGGATGATCTCGTCATAGACCGCCGTGTCGAGCACATCCGGCACAAAGCCCGCGCCGATGCCCTGGATCTTGTGCGAGCCGGGTACGCCGCCCGAAAGCACGGGGGAGGAGGCGGGCTCGACCGCGACGATCTTTACGTTCGGGTTCTGTTCTTTGAGGTATCTGCCGACGCCGGTGACCGTGCCGCCGGTGCCGACGCCCGCGACAAAGAGATCGACCCTGCCGTCCGTATCGCGGAAGATCTCCGGTCCGGTCGTGTCGTAGTGCGCTTTCGGGTTCGCGGGATTGACAAACTGTCCGGGAATGATCGCGTTCGGGATCTCGTTGACGAGTTCGTTCGCCTTGGCGATCGCGCCCTTCATGCCCTCCGCGCCGGGCGTCAGAACGAGCTCCGCGCCGTACGCGCGCATCATGCGCCTGCGCTCGATGCTCATGGTCTCCGGCATGACGATGATCGTGCGGTATCCGCGCGCGGCGGCGACGGCCGCAAGCCCGATGCCGGTGTTGCCGGAGGTCGGCTCGATGACGACGGAGCCGGGCTTAATGAGACCCTTCTGTTCCGCGTCGTCCAGCATGGCTTTTGCGACGCGGTCCTTGACCGAGCCCGCGGGGTTCAGGTATTCGAGCTTTGCAAGCAGACGGGCGTCAAGCTCTTCGGCGCGTTCGATATGACGGAGCTCAAGCAGCGGCGTGTTTCCGATCAGCTGATCTGCGGATGTATGGACGTTCATGTGTGTTTCCTCCTTCGTAATGTATGTTTCGGTGTGTATTTCGGTGCAAAACAAAAAGCCGGAAAGCCCGCAAGCTTCCCGGCAGAACGGCAGACGGTCCTATCCGAGCAGACAAACGGGCATAGTCCGGCCGATACAACAACACGCGAAGCGATTGCCGTTCGACATACCCGTTACCCTCCCGAATAGATTGTATATAGTATACGAATGTACCTGCGATTTGTCAAGCTTTTTTCAAGTGAAAAAACATCGGAAAATATATTGTCCGCCCGGAAACAATATGATATACTATCTATATATCGGCGCATGATGCCGAAAAGGAGGAAAAAACAATGCAGAAACGGTGGATTGCATGCTTTTTGGCGCTTTTGATGATCTGCGGCCTGTTTGCCTGCAAGCAGCCCGCGGCAAACGAGCCGAATGAAACGGTCGAACAGCCGACCGTCGCGCCGGCGAGCGAACCGACCGAGGCGCCTGCGGCCGAACCGGAACCCGAACCGGCTGAGACGGAACCCGTGGAGGATGAATACTTTCTGCCGAAAGAGGACGGCATGAACCAGCTGACCGTCTACTGGAAGGCGGATTCGATCGACTTTGCCACGAGCGACATGTGGATGTGGTTCCCGGGCGCAGACGGCAGGGGCTATGAGATGTATCCGTGCGCGTACGGCGGCAAGTGCATGATCAACGTGCCGAAGGACGTCGAGGAGGTCGGCTTCATCGTGCGCATCAACTGCTCCGATCCGGGCGGCAAGTCCTGGGGCGACGCGACCAAGGTCTACGACGGCGACCGCTTTGCGAAGATGGACGGCGATACCGCGATCTATCTGGTCGGCGATGAAGAGGAGATCTATTACAGCAACGACGGCGGAGCAACGCTTATGCAGAAGAAGGCAGTCAACTTTATCGGGATCGTTTCGAAAAACGAGATCAAGTACAGCGTGACCCCTGCGATCCGCATCGAGAGCTTGGATCAGATCGCGGTGTACGAGGGCGACCGCAGGGTCGAGATCGAAAGCTTGTCGAGCTTGAACAACGAGGTCGTGATGGGCACGATCAAGCTCAAGGAGGACATCGACGTCACGAA
>JAFZIH010000066.1 GCA_017554455.1 Clostridia bacterium
ACAAACACGATCGGTATAGGGTGTGTAAAGAATGTAAATATTGTAAAAAATGTAAATTTTGTAAAGATTGACGGATATTAAGAATCTTTTTTGATACACATTTACAATATTTACAAATTTTACACTGCTACACACAGGGGGTATATGTTACCGCAGGGGCGGATCGCATCCGCCCGTTCCGCTGTCATGTTTCTGCGGCGGGGCGCCGAGGTCGACGACCCCTACGATTCGTTGGTACGATGTTATCATTCCGAATCCTTGCTGAAACAATTCCCGGCATATGGTAATCAAGCTTGCGCGGTTATCCGTAGGGGCTGACGTCCTCGACGCCCCGTCAAGTTTCGCGCGCTCTGCCTATGCAATGGAACGAAGCGGAGCGTCCCCGATATCCCCGCAAAAAAGGAGCCGCATCTTCACGGCTCCTTTGATAAATTGCTTTTATACGATTTTCGGTACGAGCATCAGCGCGAGACCGAACAGGATCAGCAGCGAGGTCACGTCCACGATCGTGGTGATGAACGGACCGGCCATGACCGCCGGGTCGAAGCCGATTTTCTTCGCGAGGATCGGCAGCGAGCAGCCGATGAATTTCGCGAGGAACACGGTGCAGCAAAGCGCGATCGAAACGGTCACAGCGATCAGAAGATACGGCGTGAACTGGTTGTTGAAGCTGTTGTGGTAGACGATCGCGTACATCAGCATCATCTTGCCGAAATTGATGAGGGCGAGAGACGCGCCGGCAAGCAGCGAGATGCGCCATTCCTTGAAGATGACGCGGGGGAGATCCTTGAATTCGATCTCGCCGAGGGAGATGCCGCGGATGATCGTGACGGACGCCTGATTGCCCGCGTTGCCGCCGGTGTCCATCAGCATCGGGATGCACGCAAGGAGCATGGCGCTGATAAAGGAGGCGAACTGCTCGCTCATCAGATTGCTGAAATGGTTGATGACGAGCTCGGTGAAGATCGCGGCGATCATCAGAATGGAAAGCCACGGGATGCGGTGCACGTAGAGCGAGAGCACGCTTGTCTTGAGGTACGGCTTGTCGCTCGGCGTGATAGCCGCCATCTTTTCGATATCTTCCGTCGCCTCTTCCTGCAGGACGTCGATCGCGTCGTCGACCGTGACGATGCCGACGAGGCGGTTTTCGCCGTCCACGACCGGCAGCGCCAGAAGGTCGTATTTAGAAAGCATCTGCGCCACGGTCTCCTGGTCGTCCATCGTTTTGCAGCAGATCACGTTCGTCGTTTCCGCAAGATCGCCGATCAAAACGTCCGGCTGGCTTAGGATCAGACGGCGGATCGTGACGTAGCCGTAGAGCGTTCTGTCCGCGCGGGTGACGTAGCAGATGTTGATGGTCTCCTTGTCGATGCCGGTGCGGCGGATCGTCTTGATCGCGTCCTCGACCGTGAGATTCGGGCGCAGCTCGACGTATTCCGTCGTCATCATGCTGCCCGCGGAATCGTCCGGGTACTTCAACAGCTCGTTGATGAGCTTTCGCGTGTCGGGGTCCGCCTGCGCAAGGATCCTTTTTACGACGTTTGCCGGCATCTCCTCAACGATGTCGACGGCGTCGTCGATGTACAGCTCGTCGATGACCTCCTTGAGCTCGGAATCGGAAAAGCCCTTGATGAGCATTTCCTGTTCCTCGCTGTCCATCTCGACGAACGTGTCCGCCGCAAGCTCCTTCGGGAGCAGACGGAACAGCCGCGGCAGCATTTCCGGCTCAAGGTCCTCGAACAGCGCGGCAATATCCGCTGCGTTCATCGTCACGAGGATGTCGCGCAGCGTTGAATATTTTTTGGATTCGATCAGCGAAGTGATCGCGGTGGCAAGATTCGCCATTTCTGTCTTCCTCCTTTCAATTTTCGATCAGGAGCAAGACCCGCATCTATGGGATCAGCAAAGGGTCGGCTGCCATAAGGGCACGTCCGATGCGGTTCCGCATATGAGCGGGCTTGCGGCATTCGTACTACTGCCTGCATCCATGACAGCCACCTCCTTCCTGAAAGGAACTCTAAACTGTAAACTCTGAACTCTGAACGGACGACTGATAGTCGTCCCTACGGAACTCTGAACGGACGACTGACAGTCGTCCCTACGGAACTTTGGATGGACCAAGGATCCGGGCGAAAGCCCTATACACATTTATTGTATTCCGTTCATTCCGGCTTGTCAACGGGGAAAGTTGCATTTTTCAAAGAGATGTGGT
>JAFZIH010000007.1 GCA_017554455.1 Clostridia bacterium
GTTTCCATCTCGTTCTGCATCCAGTCCGCGATCATGGCGTAGCAGTCCGAAAAGGAGATCGCCGTACCGAACAGCGCGGGGAACATGCGTTCAAAGTCCGCATGGTTGCAGCCGAGCGTACGGAGGATGCTTTCGCGCGGAAACGCGACGCCGGTTTTAGGTCCCACGTACTCCTCGAGCGCGCGCACGTAGAGCCGTTCGGTGTCGAACATCAGCCCGTCCATATCAAAGATGACGTTTCGGATCATACCTGCCTCCCGATTTTTCTCCATTATACCGAAAAGAGACGCGATTTGCAACGGCTGTCGTTTGACAAGGCGCGTTCCGGCATATTATAATAAAACAACAAGCAAGGGAGATGAGACCTATGACGATCCGTGAAGCGGTCGACGCGCGGCATTCCGTGCGCCAGTACACCAAGCGCCCGATCGACGGCGCGATCCTCGCCGCATTGGAGGACGAGATCAGATCATGCAACGAGCAAAGCGGGCTTTCGATCCGCCTCATTTTGAACGATCCGAACGCGGTGAAGGGACTTTGGGCAAGCTACGGCGCGTTCGAAAACGCGGACAACTATCTGATGCTTGCGGGACCGGACACGGACGATCTCTACCGCCTTGCGGGATATTTCGGCGAGCGGCTCGTGCTTTTTTCCGAAACGCTGGGGCTTTCTACCTGCTGGATCGCGGGCTCGTATAAAAAGAAGAACGTCAAAAAGCTTCTGAACGACGGCGAAGCGCTTGCCGCGATCGTTTCGATCGGCTATGCGCAAAAGCCCGGAAAACCGCATCGGAGCAAGTCCTTTGAAGACGTGACCGAGATCGAGGGCGACGCGCCGGAATCGTTCCGAAAGGGCGTTGAGACGGCATTAAAGGCACCAACCGCGATCAATCAGCAGCGCTTCCGCTTTACGTGGAAGGACGGAAGGGCAACGGTCAAGGCGCTGTCCGGTCCGTACACGCTGATCGATCTCGGCATCGTGCAGTATCATTACGAGATCGGCGCAGGGGAGCCGATCGAAGCGGAACGGTAAGGAGTTTATCGGGGCATGCAGATAAGCAGCGAACAGCAGCGCAATCAAATGCTGACCGAGCCGATCGGTCGGCTGCTGTTCAAAAAAGCGGCGCCGACGGTGCTGATCCAATTGATCACCGTCATCTACAATACCGCGGACACGTACTTTGTCGCAAAGATCGACACGGCGGCGTCCGCGGCTGTCGGCGTTGTCTTTTCGCTGATGGCGATCATTCAGGCGACCGGCGGCAGCATCGGCATGGGTGCAACGAGTTTGATCTCGCCGATGCTCGGGCAGAAGCGCGTGGACGACGCAAGCGAGGTCGGCACCTCCGCGGCGCTGATGAGCGTGATCGCGGGCGCGTTGATCGGCGCGCTCGGGCTTCTGTTTCTGCGTCCGCTGGTCAGCTTGATCGGCGCGCGGGACGAGGTGATCCCGTACGCCGTGGACTACGCGCGCTATATTCTGATCGCCGCGCCGTTTATGACGTCGGCGTTCGTGCTGAACAACATCTTAAGGTCCGAGGGACAGGCGACGTACTCGATGCTCGCGATGATCACGGGCGGCGTGCTGAATCTGTTCATTGACCCGCTGCTGATCTTCACGTGTAAAATGGGCATTGCGGGCGCGGCGCTTGCGACCATGCTCAGTCAGATGACGAGTTTTGTCATCATGGCGATCATCTTCCTGCGCGACCGCAGCATCGTCAAGCTGCGTCCGAAGTATATCGGAAGGAAGCCATCGGTGTACCTGCATATCGTGCGCATGGGCGTGCCGACGCTGTTCCGGCAGGGCATGGCAAGCTTATCCTCGGCGCTCCTCAACATCCAGGCGGCGCCGTTCGGCGCGGCGGCGGTCGCGGCGATCTCGATCGCGAACAAGATCTATATGCTCGTGCGGCACATCGTGCTCGGCGTCGGGCAGGGCTTTCAGCCGATCGCGGGGTACTGCTTCGGCGCGAAGCGCTATTCGCGCGTAAAGCAGGTCTTCTGGTACGCGGCAATTTCCATGACGGTTATCGGACTTATCATCGCGGCTGCGGTCTGGTTCTTCCGTGAACCGATCATGGTGTGGTTCCGCGATGATCCGGAGGTCGTGCGCATCGGAAGCATCATGCTCGGGTTCCTCTGCGTCACGATCCCGCTCTTGGGCTTTTCCACCTACGTCAACCAGCTCTATCAATGTCTCGGCTTCGCGGTCGGTGCAACGATCCTTGCCTCCTGCCGGCAGGGTATCTTCTTCGTACCGCTTGTGTTCGTGCTGCCGTATTTCTTCGGCATTGAGGGCATCACGGCGACGCAGGCGGCGGCGGACCTTCTCACCTGCCTTGTCTCGATCCCGTTTCTTATCTTCTTTTTCAAAAAATACCTCTCCGCCCCGGACGCAGAGGAATGAGAAAAAATGATTTTTCCGTAGGGGCGGATCGTATCCGCCCGCTAAACAGCGGAACGGACGACCGATGGCCGTCCCTGCGGACTCACTTGCCGCAGGCAATCATAACTCTATATGCTCCGCCGCAAAAACTTTTTCCAAAACGATGTAACACTTTTGCGCTTTCATTCGTCTATACAGTAGAGAGGTCAAGGGGGAAGACTGTCGAATGTTGTTCTTGCTGCTGATGTTGGACAGCGAATCGGATCGCGCGCTGATCGGCGAGCTGTTCATGTTGAATTACCATCGCATGAAAAACGCTGCGCTGCGTATTTTACACGAAGAAGCCGCCGCGGAGGACGCCGTACAGGATACGTTCGTCCGCTGCATCAAAAAGATCGACACGCTCAAAGAGCTTCCGGAGCACGCAAGGTCGGTGTATCTTCTGACCGCGGTCCGACACGCTTCGCTGGACAAGCTCCGAAAGAGCGGGGCGCATCCGAGCGTTCCGATCGAACAGGTCGAGCTGACGGATGAAAGTGCTTCGGTGGAGGAACGTGTGGAAAAACGCCTCACCGTGGAGACGGTGAAGGACGCATTTACAAAGCTTCCCGAAAGTCAGCAGGAAGTGCTTCGGTATAAATATCTTTTGGAGCTGAAGGACGGCGAGATCGCAAAGGCGCTCGGCGTTTCCAAGGCGACCGTGCGCGTGTATCTGATGCGCGCAAGGCGCGCGGTGCTTGCGCTTTGCAAGGAGGACGGCTATGCGGGATAAAGAATTTGAAAAGCTGTTGAAGGACGCAATCCTTTTAGCGGCGGAGGAGCAGGGAACCCGACTGGACAGCAAGCCGGCTGCACCTGTCCCGTCAGCCGCGCGGGCGCGTCTGGACGCCGCTCTGGATAAAAAGGAAGGGAAGTCGCCCGTAAAATCCGAGCCCGCGTCGTTCGCCCCGCAGAAGGAAACGCAGAAAGCGCGCAAGCCCGCGCACCGTTGGCTTGGGTACGCCATGACCGCGGCAGCGTTTGCCGCTGTCGTTCTTGTCGTTGCGCTGATGATCCGGGCAAACGGTACGGAACGGCCGACGCCCGGCGTAAGCGCTCTGCCGGACATTACCGCGACGCCGACAGCAGAACCGACGCCGACCGATACGCCGGAGCCCATGCCGGAGCCCACGCCCGCGCCGAAGCCGTACATCACACAGTTTGTCAATCCGGGACCGGACGCAGTCTTCGGGTCCGACGCCGTTGTTTCGGCCGCAGAAATGCAGGAGCGGGCAAAGGCGTTTCTGGAACACGAGGATCCGAAACGGCTGGAGGATGCGGCGGATCAAGGAATCGACACGCTTAAAAAGATCGTTCAGAACTCGGACGAGCCGGGTATTTTCGTATTCACGGCAGGCGCGGAGTCGTATTTTACCGCGGACGCGGAGCCGTTTATCGTGCTGCAATTCCCGCAGGCGGTGGACACGACCCGAAAGACCGCGGGCGAGCTGTACGACGTCCGGCTGATTTATACCACGAATACGCCGGAGCAGATCCAAGAGCTGTATCGCGATGCGCTGATCCCGCTCGCGGAGCATTGGTACATGCTGACGGTCTATTATGAGCGCTCGACGGTTCCCGGCGTCTTTACGATGCCGAACGGAAACGGGATCGGGGAATCCTATCTCGAGCTCGATCTCAACGGCACGGCGCGATTCCTTCAGACGCATTATGCCGACGGCGGCTTTGCGGACGAGCAGTTCCGCTTTGACGCCGATCCGGACGAGCCGAACGGTATACTGTTTTCGAAAGGAACGCTGCTGAAATCGGCGATCTTTGATCCTGAGACGGGTACGCTTCTGGTGCGGTTTTCGGATGGCAGCGAGCGCACCGCAACGCGCGCCGACGACATTGTCCTGCCGCGAAGCGACCCATTTGACCGCTCGTCGAAGACGGTACTGCGTCTTCCGGTCTCGTGCCCGGTTTCCGCGCTCAATCCCGCGCTCGGCGAACACGCGGAAAAGGGACAGCTGTTCCTCTGTGATGTGGACGGAGAGGGCGGTTTGGAAACGATCTCCTTCGATACGGATGCGGACGGCTATCTTGTGATCCGCATGGGCGAGGAGGAATACAGATGCTTCAACGCAGGGAAGGGCGCCGTGCTTCGCGAAGCGATCCTGCTGAACCCGCATGAAACGACCGGCGAGCTTACGCTCGCGCTGGAGACCAAGGACGCACAAATCGACAATACGACCGTTGACGTGCTGTGGCTGCAGAAGGGCAAGGTGCACGCGCACGTCTATTATCCGAATACGTCGATGTACTTATCCGACGGGGACGTATACTTCCGCGAACGGTGCTTCACGCTCGGCAGCATCACGGGCACATCCTTGCGGCAGGGCAATTCGCTTCGGAACGCGTCGGACGGATGGGTGGAAACCGGCGTTCCGGATCGCGTGAAGGATATGACGCGGGAGGAGCAGATCGAATATCACGATCTCATCAAGGTCGTCCGCGATCTTCCCTGCACGATCGAAGGAACCCCTGCCGTGATCGAAGCGGGGACGTGGCTGTACGTTCTGCGTTGGCAGGAGAAGGGCACGCCGATGATCGAGGTGCAGACCGAGGACGGCAGGATCGCGACGCTGACATTTACGCCGGAGCACGATCAATATGCGGACGGAACGAACTATGTCAAAGCATATCTGATCGACGGCGTCGATGCGGAAACCTATTTCGACAATCTCGACATGGCGGGGTAAAAGAAAAGGCGGTCGGTTGACCGCCTTTTTGCGTTTATTGATAGATTTCTGCAATGCTTCCGTCGTTCCAAAGCGTCTCCATGATCTCCGTGATCTTTTGATAGATCGGATACCGCTTGAAAAATTCGAACGTGGCATGCGCCTGCGCGTCGATCTCCGCTTGCCCTGCTTCGTCCGCTTCCAGCCGACGCATCCAGAGCATGCAGATGAGCTTGTCGATGCAGAGGTCTTCCGCGCTTTCGACGTTTTTGATGCGATCGGCGCCGGATTTGATCGCCGCCGCGATCTCGTAATACATGAAGTGCACGCCGGGGATCTTTTCGAGATAGTATTCCGCCATCGCCTGTTCGCCCATTTTGTGATATGTTTCCGCCATGATGCGGTAAACGTCGATGCGGTTTGCGTCGTCCTTCGTGCAGTTCAGGACACGCTCGCCGATCTCGATGATCTCTGCGCTGCGGCTGCCGTTTCCGTTCTGCTCCTGCATGTCTTCGAGAATGCACGTAAGAAGCAGATCGTTGTTCGGGTACTTCTCGAGCGCTTTCCGAAGATACGCTTCCGATCTTGCGGGGTCGTTTCCGCCGCGTCCGCTTTCCTTGAGGATCTCTTCGATCGCCGCGTCCAACCGGCTCTGGTCGAAGTCCAAGAGGTTATCGAGCGTGGTGCCGAAGTAGATCGCAAGCTTCGGCAGCATGTCGATGTCGGGGCTACTTGCCCCCGTTTCCCATTTGCTCACCGCCTGGGAGGAAATGTGCAGATACTCTGCAAGCTCTTCCTGCGTGACTCGTTTTTCTTTCCTGAATGCTTTGATTTTTGCTCCGATATTCATGTTTTGTTTCTCCTTGTTCTTTTGTAACCGGTTCGATAGGAGCATACCGTAAAGCGCGATAAAAGTCCATATGAACTTATTTGGAGAAAAACCAACCAACGGTTGATATTTCGCTGCCGGAAAAACCCGTTGAGAATGGTGGTGAAAACGATGGCTAATTTGCGGCGAACAAATCGAAAAAAGGGCGATAAGCCCTTTTTCATACAAGGTATATTTGATTATCATCGCCGCAAATGGTCCGGCGCCGTTATCGACAGCCGCTTATTTGTGGGTCTCGTTGTACGCCTTGATGCCCAGCGCCAGAAGATCCATTGCGCGTTCGAGCTTGTCCTGCTTCAGAACGTACGCGATGCGGATCTCGTTGAGTCCCTTGCTGGGCGTTGCGTAGAAGCCCTCGCCGGGCGCGAACATGACCGTGTCGCCGTTGTCGTCGAAGTCGGTCAGAAGCCACTTCTGGAACGTGTCCGCGTTGTCCACGGGCAGCGCTGCCATCATGTAGAACGCGCCTTCCGGGTCTTTGACGACCACGCCGGGGATCTCGAGTAGCTTTTTAAAGCAGGTGTCGCGGCGAAGCTTGTACTCCTTGCGGACCGCCTCGAAATATTCGGGACCGACGTCATAGAGCGCCGCGGACGCGATCTGATCGAGCGTCGCGACGGACAGGCGCGCCTGACAGAACTTCAGAAGGTTCTGCTGCAGTTCCTTGTTGCGGGTGATGATCGCGCCGATGCGCGCGCCGCAGGCGGAGAAGCGCTTGGAGACCGAGTCGATGACGACCGCGTTTTCGGCTAACTCCGGGAACTGACCGATCGTAGCGAGCTTTTCGCCGCCGTAGACGAACTCGCGGTAGACCTCGTCGCCGATGACGAAGAGATCGTGCGCTTTGGCAAAGTCCGCAATCGTGCGAAGTTCTTCGGGGGAGAGCACCACGCCGGTCGGGTTGCCGGGGTTGGTGAACATGATCGCGCGCGTGTTCTCGTTGTATGCCGCTTCAAGCTTGTCGCGGAACGCGTAGCGATAGCCGCCCTCGGGCGAGGTGGTGATCGGACGGATGCGGCCGCCTGCCGACTTTACAAACGTGTTGTAGTTCGGATAGAACGGCTCGGGAATGATGACCTCGCTGCCGGGATCGAGGATGCTGAGCATCAGCATCTGCAGCGCTTCGCTGCCGCCGGTAGTGATCAGAATGTCGCTTTCCTCATACCGGATGCCGAGCTTTTCGTAATACTTCTGCACCGCTTTGATGAGCACGGGCATGCCGGGGGAAGCGGCGTACTCCAGAACGGGGTTGCTGAAATTGCGGATCGCTTCATAATAGGCGGGCGGCGTTTCGATGTCGGGCTGACCGATGTTGAGATGATAGATCTTCTTGCCTTTGTTTACCGCATCCACCGCGTAAGGGTGGAATTTACGCATCGGGGAAAGGTTGCATTCCAGCGCTTTCTGCGAGATTTTCATGTTTGCCTCCATGTTTTTCGGTCGGATTGTGCGTTCTTCGCATACATCAAAATAGTATCACGCCCGCCGCTGTTTTGCAAGATGCGGCGGGCGAAAAGGGATATTATATTGTTGACTTGTTTACGCGAGCCGATCCTTGCCGATCGCAACGATATAGCCGCTGAACAGGAAGAACAAACAACCGTTGATCGAAAGGTAGTACATGATGAACGGTTCGAACATATTCTCAATCAGGATTGCCAGGATAATGATCGGAAGGATATACGCGCCGGGATATTTTTGCTGATACGTTCCGATTCCGGTTTTGATGCACGGGAACAGCAGCTTGATCAGGAATGCAAGGAACAGCAGCATGCCGGGGACGCCTTCGATCAGTCCGGTCTGCAGGATGATGTTGTGTGCATGCGCAAAGGCCGAACCGTCGCCGTAGATCTCGGTCATCTTCTCACAGATCGAATTGGGGATCAAAGGAGCGGGAATCCCACAGAAAAAGATTCCGGATTTGGAAACCATCAATCCGAGAGAAGATCGCCAGATTTTTACTCTTCCCTTTTCTACACCGACTTCGCGGACAAGGTTTGTCATGTCGAGACCGCGCTGCTCCGCTATGTGCGTGATACTCTCAAACAGAGAAAAGATGCCTTTGCGAAGCAGCCATACACAAACCGCCGTGATTGCCGCCGAAATACCGCAAATCAGGATGCGAAGCAGAAGACCGCGCTGATGAAGAGACGTCCAGAGCAGCATAAACACAAAGAGCGGCAGTGCAAACAGCAGAGCAATGAAACAGCCGCGAGAGTTCGTCAGATACGTCGCAAACAAATGCGGCACCAATACGATGGAGTAGATCAGCTTGATCGGCCAGCGGTGCGTCGCGATCATGTACAGACAGATCAGCACCATTGAAAAACAGATCGCAGCGCCGATGTTGGAATTGACGCCGAGATCAAGGCGGTATTCTTCTGTCATTCCGATTTGAAGACCGTTGGGCAGAGTGACGAAGTTCAGGTGCATCACGTTCCAAAGCGCCCATACGATGTACACGGTCGAGACAGCCATAACGATGTGAAGAATGATATCGATGTACCGCTTTGCTTTTTCCGCGCCGACCGCAAGCGGCAGCAGGAACAGGCAAAGCACCATCAAGGCAAGATCATATAGATAATAATCCGCAGCCAGAAAGATGTTGTTGTACGATCTGCTCTGGATGTAACAGCAAAAGATATAATAAAGAAACAGGCAGACCAGGAGAATGCCTTCGATGGATATGACAGTTTTTCTCCATGCTTGATAGCGGTACCACGTCGGTTTGAATTTTGTTCCGGACAGGATCAGATAAATGAAAGCGATCAGGATCAGCGCGAGCGCATACCACTTTTCGATCCGGATCCAGATCATGAGGACGTCGGAATTGATGATCATATTCTGCGGCGCAAAGAAATGACGCACGAACGAGATCAGACAATGGGAAATCGCAAGCACCATCAGCAAAATGAGCAGACCTCTTTCATAAAACCGTTGGAAAGGGGTCGCGGTCGGCAGTTTTTTCTTGGACATAGGATGCTCCTTTTCTTACAGTTTCTTGAGATACGACCTGCGGCGCTTGTGCTGGACCGCGTTGAAGCGCTTCCAGAGGTTGCGGATCTGCATGTTGTCCTCGAGGTTGAGGTTCGTTTCGGCATATTCGATATTCGGGTCGTTGAGCATGTCGCAAAGCGCGGCGGCGATGACCGCCGGGATACCGGTGTTCACGTATTCCGGCGCGACCGCGATGAGCCCGAGGTCAATGATCTTCGGACGCTTGATGGCCTTGAGAAGCCGGACGATCGCGGCGGGGGTGAGATGACCGCGGCTTTTCTGCACCGCCTTTGCAATCGACGGGAAGCAGAGCCCGAGGCAGACGACCTTGTTCTTTTCGTTCAGGATGCACACGACGTGGTCGAGGTCGATGATGAGCCGGAAGTTGTCGATCATCATCTTCTTCATGCCGGGCGTGAACGGAACCGTGCCGTAGATGTCCTCGTACGCGACGTCCAGAAGGTCGAAAAAGCCGTCCTTGTAGCGATCCAGAAAGTCGTTGACGTTCCTTGCCTCGCCGATGCGCAGGTTGTATTTACGGAGCACCTGTTCCGAGAGCTTTTTGAGCTTTGCGGCGGTCTCCGGCGCGGGCGCGGTGAGCTTCGATTCGACCCAGTCGACCTCCTTTGCGTAGCCGCAGCCCTCGATCAACCTGCCGTAGTATTCCGCGTTGTACTGTTCCTCAAAGGTGGAAAGCTGATCAAAGCCCTCGACGAGAAGTCCTTCGCGTTCGAGATCGGAAAAGCCCAAAGGTCCGCAGACGGCGTTCATGCCGCGATCCTTAGCAAACTGCTCGATCGCGTCGAACAGCGCGTCGGCAACCTCCTGATCGTCGATTGCGTCGAAGCGGGTGAAACGCACGCGCTTTTCGTTGTGCTTTTCGTTCGACGCACGCTGCAAGATCGCCGAGATGCGCCCGACGACCTTGCCGTCCCGGTACGCGAGCCAGTAGCCGGTCTCGCAGGTGTCGTTGTAGACGTAATCGTCGGAAAAGATCTTCTTTTCGTCGCCGTAAAGCGGCGGGACGAAATAGGGATTCAAGCGGTACATTTCGAGCGGGAAGTCCAAAAACGCCTTTTGCTCCGCCTTCGTTCGAACCTCTTTTACCGTAACCATGACATTCCTCCGATTTTACGTGCGGCTCTTTGCGTGGAAGCTCACGCCGACGCCGTTCGGTCCGCAATGGCTGCCCGCGGTCGGGTTTGTCACAACGGTCTCGATCAAAAGATCGTCGCCGAAGCGCTTGTGCAGCATGTCCTTAAGCTCTGCGGCAAGCTCCGGCGCATCGGTATGCCCGATGATGAAATGATGGTTCTTGATGTCGTCGCCGAGTTCTTCGACAACCTTGACGAGGCGATCCATCGCATTCGCTCTGCCGCGCTCCTTGCCGATGCTGACCATCTTGCCCTCTTCGTTCATGCAGATGATCGGACGGATGCCGACCAGCGTGCCCATTGTCGCCGCAATGCCGGAGACGCGGCCGCTGCGCTTGAAGAATTTGAGATCGTCCGCAAAGAAATACTGCGCAAAATGATCGACCTCCCGGTCTGCCCACGCAAGCACTTCGTCTACGGTCCTGCCCGCTTTGATCATGTCGCCGACTTCGCGCACGATGTTGTAGCTCACGATCGTGATGCCCTTGGTGTCGATGTGCCAGAACTTGCGTTCCGGGAACTCCTGCAAAAGCTCCGCAACCGCTTCGTCCATCGCGCGGAAGGTGATCGTCATCGCCGCGGAGAAGTGGACGTAGAGGATATCGTTGCCCTTTTCGAACTCGGGACGGAAGTAGTTCTTGTAGCGCTCCGCGGAGATGCCGCCGGTCGTGGGCAGCACGCCGTTCCGGAGCCCGTCATAGAACGCGTGCAGATCGATCGTTTCGCTGTCCTCATACGGCCAGAACGTCTTTGTGTCGATGCTGTACGGCATGGAAATCAGCTTGTAGCCGTATTCTTTCGCAATTTCCGGGGTGAAGTCGGTATCGGTGTCGGTAAAAAGTGTCAGCATTTGTTATTCTCCTACTAAAATATATTGGTGAACGGGCTGTCCGCCGTCGATGCGGATGACTTCCGTTCTGGGATACGATTTGGTGAGAGCCGAACAGAGCGCGTCGGCTTCCGCTTCGGGTGCGTCCTGTCCTACAAGCAGCAGCAGCACGCCGCAGTTTTCCACGTGCATTTCCTTGGAAAGCTGCATCGCTGTATCGACCGCATCGCAGTCATTGACGTAGATCGTGTCGCCGATAAAGCCGATGAAATCGCCGGAGCGTACGTGCACGCCGTCCTTTTCGGCGTTGCGGCTCGCGCGGGAAACGAAGCCCGTCGTGACGGAGCGAATGATCTCATCCAGTTCTGCGACGATCTCGTCCGGCTCGCCCGCGTTTGTGTCCATCATGGAGATCGCGGCGTAGCCCTCGCCGACCGTGTGCGTGTTCAGCACGCGGATATCGGAGGCGGGGTAGAGATCCTTCGCCTGCTTTGCGGTCATCAGCACGTTGCCGTTGTTCGGGAAGACGAAGATCACGTCCGCGTTCGTGCGGTCGAAGGCGTCTAAAAAATCCGCTGTGCTCGGGTTCATGCTCTGTCCGCCGTCGATGACCACGTCCGTGCCGAGCTCGAGAAAGGTCTCTTTGAGCCCCGCGCCCGCCGCGACGGCGACGATGCCGGCCTTCTTGCGCGGCTTCGGCGCGGTGACGGTGACCTCCGGCAGCTCGGTCTCGTTGTGCTGCAGCGACATGTTCTCGACCTTGAGCGTCAGAAACTCGCCGTAGCGCTGGCAGCGGTTCAGGATGTCGCCGGGACGCATCGTGTGCACATGCACCTTCAGGATCGAGCCCTCGCGGAACGCGACGACGGAGTTTCCGACGCTGTTGAGGTATTCGACAAACGCCGGGAGATCGAACGCTTCCGGATCGCCCTTTGCGTTCTGCAGACGAAGCAGAAACTCGGTGCAGTAGCCGTATTCCAGCACGCTGTCCGCGCCGAACGCGTCCAGATCGGCTTTCTTGGTCTCGGTGTGGGCTTCTTTCCGCTCGACCGCCTCGCCGACGAGTGAGCGGCGCATGCCTTCGAAGATGTAGATGAGCCCCGCGCCGCCGGAATCGACCACGCCGGCTTCGCGCAATACGGGAAGCAGCTCCGGCGTGCGTTCCAAAGAACGCTGCATCTCGCCGAGCAGGTCGGTAAAGTACGTTTCGAGCGTGGAATCATCGGTAATGCGTCCGTTCGCGTAGCGTACGCCGTCACGGAATACGGTCAGGATCGTGCCCTCGACCGGGACGGGGACCGCGCGGTACGCTTCCTCGACGCCGTATTCCATGGCGCCGGAGATCACGGGAAGGGTCGCTTCCTTTACGCCCGCAAAGCCCTTGTTGATACCGGAAAAGATGCGGGACAGGATCACGCCGGAATTGCCGCGCGCGCCGAGGAGCATCCCGTGGGCGCTGCGGTCCGCAACGGTCGCGAGGTCCGCGTCGGTGTCGCGCTCGACCGCGTCCGCGCCGGAATACACCGTCGCGAGCATGTTGTCGCCGGTGTCGCCGTCGGGAATGGGGAAGACGTTCAGATCGTTGACCGCCTTGCGGTAGCAGCCGAGATGGTCCGCACCGCCCGAAATCATGCCGGCGTACAGCGCGCCGCTTAACGTCATTGTCTGCATGGCGCGCACCTCAGCTGTGTACCGGCGTCGACGCGGAAACGTCCACGATGTCGTCCAGCGAGCAGTGCAGCACGCTGCAGATCTTGAGAAGCGTATTGAGATGGACGGGCATGCCCTTGCCGAGCTTTGCGATCACCGCGGAGCTCAGCTGCGTCAGAGACTGCAGGTCCTTCTTTTTCAATTTGCGGCTTTTGAGAAGCGCCCAAAGCCGGTCGTAACAAACCCGAAAGGATTCCGGTATCATGTTGATCCCCCTGAAAAGCGGTAAAACGCGCATCGCTGCGGCGTTCCGCAAAATACGGTATTATTCTACCATTCACGACAATATATTGCAACATATTCTTTACTTTTGTAAAGAATATCACTACATATAGTGCTGCGGGAACTCGTCTCTTGACACGTGGCGAAAGCGGCAATATAATATATAACAACAGCGGAAGTGAAAACGCCCGCTATGAAACAGGAGGTACACAACAATGTTTTGCAGCAACTGCGGAAAACAACTGCCGGACAGCGCAAAGTTCTGCCCGGATTGCGGACAGCCGATCATCATACCGGGAAACCCAGTCGTGAAGGAGCCGGAGCCGGAGAAGGCGCCCGAACCGGTCGCGGCGCCGGAACCCGTCAAAGCGCCGGAGCCCGTGCGCGTGACGGTGGATGAGCCGGCGTTTGTGCCGACCCCGGATCCCGTCGTACCGGAGGAAAACCGTCCGATCGGCCCCTGGGGGTATTTCGGATACGGACTGCTCTTTTCGATCCCGTTCGTCGGGTTCATCCTGCTGATCGTCCTTTCCTTTGCGGGGAAAAACGTCAACCGCAAGAACTTCGCGCGGTCGTACTGGTGCTGGGCGATCCTGTTTATCGCGCTGATTTTGATCGCGGTCGTCGTTCTTCTGACGGGCGTGCTGCGCGGGGCAACGGACAACCTGGCCGCTTGGCTCAGCGGGATCGGTCTCGGCTGGCTTGCGGGTCTGATTTCCTGATCGGAACAAACGGACGGGCTGTCGATAAGGATGCCGGAAGCCGCGTTTTCGCCCTGAACTATACTGACGTATGTGAAAGGGTGAAAACGACGGCTGATTTGCGGCGAACACATCAAAAAAAGGGCGATAAGCCCTTTTTTCATACAAGGTGAATTTGATTATCATCGCCGCAAATGGCCCGGCGCCTTTTGCGACAGCCCTTTTTTCATACTTGCGATAACGGTTCGGAAATGGTACAATAAATATAAAGAAAGGGAGGCGGCTGTATGCTGTACGAATACCGTTTGGAGACCCCGAAGGAGGGCTTTATCGACATTACGGAACAAGTCCGCGACGCGTGCAGGCAGAGCGGCGTGTTCGACGGAATGATGACCGTCTACTGTCCGCACACCACCGCGGGCGTGACGATCAACGAAAACACCGACCCGGATGTGAAAAACGATCTGCTGTTCGCGCTCAATAAGACCTATCCGGACCGTGCGGAGTTCCGCCACGCGGAAGGCAACAGCGCGGCGCATTTGAAAGCAAGCGTCATCGGCAGCAGCGTCACGATCATGATCGACGACGGCGAGCCGGTGCTCGGGACGTGGCAGGCGGTCTATTTTGCGGAGTTCGACGGTCCGCGTTCCAGAAGATTCACCGTCAAGGTCATGGGCAGCAGAGGATAACACCGAAAGGAGCAGGTTATGAAGGCATACGAACGGTTACTGAACTACGTCGTCGTGCACACGACGAGCGACGAGGAGAGCACAACGGTCCCGACCGCAAAGCGCGAGTTTGATCTTGCGAACATGCTGGTGGACGAACTCAAAGCGATCGGTGTTCACGACGCCGCGGTCGACGAGATGTGCTACGTGTACGCGACGCTTCCCGCAACGCCGGGATATGAGAACGCGGCAAAGCTCGGTTTTATCGCGCATATGGACACCGCACCGGACTTTTCGGGCGAGAACGTGAAGCCGCGCATCATCGAAAACTACGACGGCGGCGACGTGCTCTTAGGTACGAGCGGACGCACGCTTGACAACGCGACGTTTGCGCATCTCAGCTCCTTAAGGGGCCGCACGCTGATCGTCACCGACGGCACGACGCTCTTGGGCGCGGACGACAAGGCGGGCGTTGCGGAGATCGTCACCATGCTTGAGGAGATCATCAATGAGGGAACCCCGCACGGAAAGATCTCCGTCTGCTTCACGCCCGACGAGGAGGTCGGCAGCGGCGCGGACCACTTCGACGTCGAACGCTTTGGTGCGGACTTCGGCTACACCTGCGACGGCGGCGCCGAGGGAGAGCTGGAATACGAGAACTTCAACGCGGCGGCCGCGACGTTTACGATCAACGGCTTCAACGTGCATCCGGGCGAGGCGAAAAACAAGATGATCAACGCTCTTTTGGTCGCCTGCGAGATCAACGGCATGCTTCCGAAGGGGCAGACCCCGCGCGACACGGAGGGCTATCAGGGCTTCTGGCACCTCACAGACCTTTCCGGCACCACGGAGACAAGTAAGCTATCCTACATCATCCGCGATCACGATTTCGAAAGCTTCACCCGCCGCAAGGTCACGCTTGAAAAGATCGCGGAGGTCGTCAACGCACAGTACGGCAACGGCACGGTCGTTCTTTCGATCCGCGACCAGTACCGCAACATGAAGGAAAAGATCGAGCCGTGCATGCACCTCATTGAAAATGCGAAGAAAGCGATGGAGCTTGCGGGCGTCACGCCGAAGGTACAGCCCATTCGCGGCGGCACGGACGGCGCGCGATTGAGCTTCATGGGCCTGCCGTGCCCGAACCTCGGCACCGGCGGCTATGCCTTCCACGGCCCCTACGAGCACATCACGGTCGAGGGCATGGACCTCAGTGTCAAGGTGCTCAAAAACCTTGTCGCGCTCTACCGCGACCGGTAATTACAAAAACGCAAAAGGAACCGCTTTTCCTGCGGTTCCTTTTTTAACGCTTCCGGCTTTGAGGGGGCAAAACCGGAACACGGGGGCGGGGGTTATTCGGCGTTCGTCGGCTCGGTAACCGTGCCGATAAACAGCACCGTGCCGTCGTCGGATTCGATCGTATAGAGGAACGGACGGGTCAGATGAAAATCGATCTTCGGAAGGTCTTCGGGATACAAAGCGCAGCCCTCCGCCATCACGATCATCGTGTACGCCGCCGCCTCGACGCCGTTTTCGTCGACGCCGATGAAAGAACCCTGCAGTACCTTCGAGATAAAAATATCATTCTTATCCACGCACATGCCGGAGAAGTCCGCGCGGTCCGGATCGAACGCGCGCCCGAGTCCAAGCGATTCCAGGATCTCGTTCAGCTCGATCCGGTCCTCAAACTTGAATTTCGGAAGCTTCACATCGACGTCCGCCCGGATCGGCATCCCGTCGTTCAGAAGCGCGTCAAGCTTCTCCGGCGTCCCGAACAGATCGGAAAGCGGCGTGCCCTCGTCCGGCAGGATGAATGTCATGCGACCGACGCGTAAAAGCGGCAGCGAGTAGCTTAAAAATCCGTCGCCCTTGATGATCATCACGTCGTTGTCCGTGCGGTGCATGTAATCGACGGTCAAGTCGCCGGAAAGCCCATGGAACGTGCCGGACTGCGTCGCGCCTTCATAGAACGCGTCGCGCCATGCATCCTTCAGGTAGATCGTATTGATCAGCACCGCAACTGTATCGGGATCGAAACGGAAATCGTCCGGTGACAGCGTGATCTTGCCGCGCGTGTGCTCGGTGATCCACGCCGCGATCTGTTTGCCTGTTTCCGCCTTTGCAAAATCCACAGCGTTCGCTTCGGAACGGTAGACGTCGGCGAGCGTTTTCAAATAGTCCTCACGGAACGTCAGCGTGCCGTTCCGGTCCGCCATCCAGATCGAATCCGCGATCTCTAACGTACTGTCCTCCGTGTCGAACGAGAGCGTTTCGAGCATGGCGCCGCAGACGCCGCGAAGCTCTTCCAAAGACGAGCAGCCGAGCAGCTTCAGCATGTCCGCCTGCGTTTCGCCGCTTGCGCCTTCCGCGGTCATCGCGAGTGCGAGGTATACGCTGATCGGCGAAAGATTCTTGTTCTGTGTGCCGTCCAGAAGCTTTGAGCTAAGCACGTCGGAAAATCCTGCGTAGCCCGTGATTTCGGGAATGGGGACGTCGGGAAGCGTTTCGGGCGCTTCGGTCGGCACAGTCGGCTCGGCGACCGGGGCGGCCGGTGTGCCGGTTACCGTGCACGCGCAAAGCAGCAGCATTGCAAAGAGGATACAAAGCAGTCGTTTCATGGGGATGATTCCTTTCTTCATTTGTCTATAATACCGCGTTTCACACCGTTTGGTTGCAAAAAGCACGCCTCCCGTCATCGGAGAGGCGTGCTTTGATTCGTATTCGTTATTCGCCCGCAGAAGGGTTCGTCACCGTGCCGATAAACAGCACCTGACCGTCTCTCGATTCGATCGCATAGAAGAACGGGCGGGTCAGATGGAAATCGAGCTTTTCGAGTTCGATCGGGCTGAACGCGGTCGTGCGCATCTGGATCATCGTGTACGCCGCGGCCTCGACGCCGTTTTCATCGACGCCGATGTAGGATTCCTGGATGACGCTGTCGATGCAGCAAGGCGCATCGGACATGCCGGAAAA
>JAFZIH010000067.1 GCA_017554455.1 Clostridia bacterium
GAGGGCTTTCTGACCGTCGCGGCGGCGTGGGTGCTGATGTCCCTGTTCGGCGCAGTGCCGTTCTGGCTCTGCGGCGGATTCGAGACGTTCTGGGACTGCCTCTTCGAGATCGTGTCCGGCTTCACCACGACCGGTGCGTCGATCCTCGAAACGGTCGAACAGCTCCCGCACTGCATCCTGTTCTGGCGGAGCTTCAGTCACTGGATCGGCGGCATGGGCGTGCTCGTGTTCGTACTGGCAGTCATGCCGATGAGCGAGGAGCGCTCCATGCACCTGATGCGCGCGGAGGTGCCGGGTCCCGTCAAGGGCAAGCTCGTGCCGCGTATGCGCGATACCGCAAAGATCCTCTACGCCGTCTATACCGTGCTCACGGTGATCCTCATCATCCTGCTCTGCGCGGGCGGCATGCCGCTCTTTGAGTCGATCTGCCACGCATTCGGCGCGGCGGGCACTGGTGGATTCTCGGTGAAAAATGCGGGGATCAAGGCGTACGACAGCACCTATATTCACGTTGTGCTGTCCACGTTCATGCTGCTGTTCGGCGTCAACTTCAGTTTATACCACCTGATCCTGATCGGAAAATGGAAGACTGCCGTACGTTCCGAGGAACTCAGGGTTTACGGCGGGATCGTGGCGACGGCCGTCGTGCTGATCACGATCAATACGCTTTCTCAAACGCACAGCTTCGGGCTGACACTGCGGGACGCCTATTTCCAGGTCTCATCGATCATCACCACGACCGGTTACGCAACGGTCAATTTCGACGCGTGGCCGGGATTCTCCAAGATGACCCTGCTGCTTCTGATGGTCATGGGCGCGTGCGCCGGGTCGACCGGCGGCGGCTTAAAGATCAGCCGTGTCGTGATCCTGTTCAAATCGGCGCGGCAGGAGGTGCGGAGAATGCTGCACCCGCGCGCGGTTACGGTCGTCCGCATGGAGGGCAAACCGGTCCAGTCGGCACTGATCCGCGCGACGCTGACGTTTTTCCTGCTGTATATCGTGTGCCTGGCGACGGGCGTGTTCCTGCTTTCGCTCGGCCAACAGGACTTTCTGACGAACTTCACGGCGACGCTCGCGTGTCTAAGCAACATCGGACCGGGTCTCGCGCTCGTCGGACCGACCGAAAACTACGGCTTCTTCAACGGTGCGTCCAAGGTCCTGCTTTCGCTTGAAATGCTCGCGGGACGTCTCGAACTGTTCCCGATCATCCTTTTGTTCAGTCCGCTGACGTACCGGCACAGATCCAAATAACATACAACGCAAAACGGACCGCAGATCGCGGTCCGTATCTCGTTTTCTGGTTCAGTGCAGAAGCTTGTCCAGCGCCTCGTGATCCGCCACGGCAAAGAGATCGGCGTCGGCGGAAAGCGGGCGGTCGGGATCCATCGTCGCGCTCGTGTGCCCGCCCTCGCGCATCGCGATCACGTTGAGCTTCAGACGCCCGCGAAGATCCAGTTCGCGAAGGGTCTTGCCGACCCATTCCTTTTTCGGCTTCATGCTGAATACGGAAAGCTCGGAGCCGAGATCGAAGAATTCGAGAAAGTCGGAGGACAGAAGCCGTCTTGCGGTCATCTCGGCGCTTTCCTTCTCGGGATAGATGATCTCGTCCGCGCCGACGCGCCGCAGGATCTCGCCCATGCGGAGCGAGGCGGCTTTTGCGATCACGTACGGCACGCCGAGCTCCTTTGCCACCATAACGCACATGATGCTCGCGTCCAGACTGCTGCCCATTGAGACGACGACCGTGTCCACACCGCCGAGTCCGAGCCCGCGGATGACCTCGGGATCGTTGAGGTCCGCCTTGATCGCGCAGCTCACGCCGTTCGCGAACTTGCGGACGGTTTCTTCGTTGTCGTCGGCGATCAGCACGTCCGCGCCGTTTTTCGAAAGCTCGCTGGTCAGAAACTGCCCGAACCGTCCCAGGCCCAGAACTGCGATTGATTTTTTCATAAAAGCCTCCTTTTATCCGACATAGTAGCGTCCCTGCGCGTAGCGGATGTTCTGACCGCCGGACAGGTCCGTATGGAAGAACAGCGCCAGCGAGATCGGGCCGATCCTTCCGAGGTACATGCAGAGAATGATCAGGATCCGTCCGAAGACGGAAAGATGCGGGGTCACCCCGCGGGAAAGTCCCACCGTGCCCGTCGCACTGAACACCTCATAGACCGCGTCTGTCATCGGCACGCCGTCGACGGCGACCAGCAGAACGGAGGAGAGCAGGGACAGGAACAGACTGAAGAACAGGATCGCCGCGGCTTTTTTCACGAGATCGTACGGAATGCTGCGGCGGAACACGACGGTATCCGCGCGACCTCTTACGTACGACAGCGCGCTCAGAAGCAGAACGGCAAGCGTGACGGTCTTGATGCCGCCCGCCGTGCCCATCGGGGAACCGCCGATGAACATCCAGACGCAGCCGAGCAGCACCGACCCGTCGGACAGCGCGCCCTGCGGGATCGCGGAGAACCCGGCCGTGCGGTAGGTCACCGACTGGAACGTCGCGTTCAGGATCTTTTTGCCCCACGGCATCGTACCGAGGGTTTCGGGATTGTGCATTTCCAGAAGCAGTGTGAAGACCGCGCCGGATACGATCAGCGCGGCGCTCGCGAGCAGCACAAGCTTCGTGTGCTCGCCGAGATGCCGGAAGAACCAGCGCAAGCCGAAGCGGCGTCTGACCGATTCCTTCGCGGTCGTGAACGCGTCGAACCAGACGATGTAGCCGAGCCCGCCGAGCACGATCAGAAGCATGGTCACTGTCAGGATATACGCGCTGTCATGGAACGGCAGAAAGCTGTCCGGCCCGATCAGATCGAGCCCAGCGTTGCAGAACGCCGAGATCGAGTGGAACACGGAATACCAGATCCCGCGGGGGAAGCCGTATTTCGGGATGAACGCGAACGCGTAGAGAAGCGCGCCGATCCCCTCGATCAGCAGGACGCCGAGGATCACCTTGCGCAAAAACGGCAGAACGCCGTGCAGCGAATCGAGATCGAAGGAATCGCGCAGCATCGCGCGGTCGCGGATCGTGAACGACCGCTTCAGCAGCATAAACAGCATGGAGGACACGGCGACAATGCCGAGCCCGCCGACCTGAATGAGCGCAAGGATCACGATCTTACCGAACACCGACCAGTAGGAGAACGTGTCGACGACGACGAGACCGGTGACGCACACCGAGGTCGTGGAGGTGAACAGCGCGGTAAGAAGCGGCGCGCGGGTACCGCTCGCCGTCGCGAACGGAAGCGACAGAAGCACCGTTCCGACCGCGATCAGAAGCAGGAACCCGATCGGGATGATCTGCGCGGAGGACAGATCTCTCTTCTTCATCGCAACGCCCTTTCCGCCCGGGCGACCCGGACCGCATATTTATATATATTATAGCGGGACCGCATCCGTTTTGCAAGCGGAAAGCGCCGACATGCGGGAAAGATGTGAAAAATGTCGGTTCGGACTTGAACGCCGCGAAAAAAAGAGGTATGATATACTGTACGATTATAGGATAGGGAGGCAAGGGCGTGCCTGCGATCGGATATTACAACGGAACATTCGGAGATCCGGATACGATGACGGTGCCGATGAACGACCGCGCCGTGTATTTCGGCGACGGCTGTTACGAGGCGTGCCTTGTGATCGGGATGAAGGCGTTCCGGCTCGACGCGCATATTGATCGGTTCTACCGGTCGCTTACCTTGCTCTCAATCCCGTTCTTTTCCGACAGGGATGTTCTTCGGGACATATTGGATCGCTGCATCCGCATTGCAAACGAGCCGTGCGCGGTGCTTTACTGGCAGGCGTCGCGCGCGACGGCGCCGCGGACGCACGCGTTCCCGGAGGAAGGTGGACCGAACCTCATGGTCACGGTCCGGTCGAAAACGCTTCTTCCGCGGGAGCGGACGCTGAAGCTCGTCACGACGGAGGATATCCGCTACGCGATGTGCGACGTCAAAACGCTGAACCTGATCCCGAATATCCTTGCAAACCAGCGGGCAAAGGAAGCGGGTGCGGACGAGGCGGTCTTCGTGCGCGACGGGTCCGTCACCGAGGGCTCGCATACAAACATTCATATTCTGAAGAAAGGCACGATCATCACGCATCCGACGGACAACCGCATTCTTGCCGGCGTGACCCGCGCGGCGCTTCTGGAGGTCGCGAAGGAAAACGGCGTTCCGGTGCTTTTGCGCGCGTTTACAAAGGACGAGATGATGAAGGCGGACGAGGTGCTCGTCACGTCCAGCACGCTCGGCGTGCGCCGTGCGGTCTCGGTCGACGGCACGGCGGTCGGCGGAAAGGCCGAAGCGCTTTACGAAACCCTGCTGCAATCGTATGAGCGGATCTTTATGAGGGAGACACGGGCATGAAGCAGAGTAAGAAGCAAAAAAAGCAGAAAAAGCAGACGGTCCGGACGAAGCGTACGCATCCGAAGCTGAAATTCGCCGTCGCGCTTATGCTGCCGATCCTTGCGATCGCGATCGTCGCCGCGTTCGTGCTGCTGTGCATGACGTACGGCGGCGTGAAAAGGACCGTGACGATCGAGCTCGGCACGATCACGCCCGAGGCGAGCGCTTTCTTGCGCGGGGAATCGGATGAAGCGGCGTACGAGACCGAGCCGGAGGAGTTTTACCGCGCAGTGGGCGACTATCCGCTTCGCGTCCGGTATCACGGACGAACCGTTCCGGTGGTGCTTCGCGTGCGCGATACGCAGCCGCCGACCGCCGAGGGACCGGAGCTGACCGTCCCCGCGGGAACGGCTCTCTCGCCGGACAAGCTGATCAAAAGCTTACGCGACAAAAGCCGCGTCAAGATCACGTATGAAACAGAACCGGATTATATGACCGTCGGCGACTATGACGCGGTGATCCTTTTGGAAGATGAAAGCGGCAACGAGGCGCGCGTGCCCGTCACGGTGCATGTTCGGGTCGCGGTTGAGAAAATCACGGTCGAGGCGGGCGATCCCGCGCCGACTGCGGATGAGATTTTGATCGCGCCGTACAGCGACGTTTCGATCACTCCGATCACGGAGAAGATGCTGCGCGAACCGGGCGAATACACGCTGAAGATCACGGCGGACGGGATCGCGTCCGAAACGCATCTTTTCGTACAGGATACGGTCGCACCGCAGGGAAGAGGCGTTACGTATATCGCGCGGCCGGGCGAAACGATCCGTGCGGGCATGCTCGTGACCGACGTATTCGACGAGACCGCGGTGTCCGTCGCGCTTGCCGC
>JAFZIH010000068.1 GCA_017554455.1 Clostridia bacterium
AACGCATCTTTTCGTACAGGATACGGTCGCACCGCAGGGAAGAGGCGTTACGTATATCGCGCGGCCGGGCGAAACGATCCGTGCGGGCATGCTCGTGACCGACGTATTCGACGAGACCGCGGTGTCCGTCGCGCTTGCCGCTGAGCCGGATCCGGACAGCTTGGAGCCGCAGACGATCCCGGTGACGCTCACAGACGGCGGCGGAAACGAAACGACTGTCTGGTCGACGCTGCTGTTCTCGAACGTCACGCCGGTCGTGATCGAAGCGCGGCACATGGGACTTTCCCCGTCTGAACTTTTAGAGGAGGGGACCTATACCGAAGCGTTGTTCGACATGCAGTTTTTCCCGGACGAGCTCGGACAGCATGTACTTGCACTCACGATCGACGGAGAGCGCAACATCGCTGTGATCGAGGTGCGCGATACTACGCCGCCCACGATCACCGTCCGGCGGTCGCAATGGTATCTGGATACCCCGATCGCCGTGGAAGAGCTCGCGACGGCGGAGGACGTGACGGAAACGACGATTGGCTGGCTTTCCGAGCCGGACTGGACGAAGGGCGAGCAGGAGGTTACGATCGTTGCGACCGACACGAGCGGCAACCGCGGTGAAGAGACCTTCACGCTGACGCTGATCCCGGACACGGAACCGCCGGAGCTGTACGGCGTGCGCGCCCGCTACTGCTACGTCGGGGAGCCGGTCTCGTATCTTTCGGAGGTCTACGCATGGGACGACTGTGACGGCGACGTCGAGGTGACCGTTGACACGTCGGGCATGGACGTCACGCAGGTCGGCGACTATTACGTGACGTATTACGCTTCGGACCGCCGCGGCAATACGGCGTCCAAGGCGATCATCATGCACGTCGTGCAGTCAAAGGTCAATGAGGACCGCGCGCAGGAGATCGCGGATGAGATCCTTTCCAAGATCCTGACGGACGACATGACGCTCGGCGAGCAGGTCGAAGCGATCTACAACTACGTGTTCAACAATATCCGTTACGTCGACGCCTCGAACAAACAGGATTGGCGCGGCGAGGCGGTACGCGGGCTTACCGTAGGCAGAGGCGACTGCTTCACTTCATACGCGGCGGCGCGGCTGCTGCTTGAGCAGACAGACGCCGAGATCGTCAGCGTCCAGCGCAGCGGACCGAACACGCACCACTACTGGATGCTCGTCAACGTCGGCACGGGTTGGTACCACTTCGACGCGTGCAGCGCGTGGACGGGCAAGTACCGCTGCTTCATGTGGACGGACGAGCAGACGCGGTACCACAGCCGGTCCTACTGGCGCTACGACAAATCCCTGTATCCGCCGGTCGCGACCACGCCTTACAAGGGAGGAAACTGATATGAGAACGGTTCTCGAATACCTTGCGCGGCAGGCGGAAACGCGTCCCGACCGCGTGATGTTTTCGGACGAACGGGAAACGCTGACGGTTTCGGATGTTGCCGCGCGATCCGATTCGCTTGGTTCCGCGCTTTTGCAGCGCGGCGCTTCGCGCGAGCCGATCCTCGTCTTTATGCAGCGCGGCGGCGCGATGATCGCGGCGTTTTTCGGCGTGTGGAAGGCGAACTGTTTCTACGTACCGGTCGACGCGGAAATGGGCGAAAGCCGCATTCGCTCGATCCTCGACCGGGTCAGGCCCCGTTTTGCGATCGCGGACGAAAGCGCGATCACGCTGCTCAATGCCTGCGGGTTTTCCGGTGAAACGCTCGACGCTGCGGCGATCCTGTCGGAACCGATCGACGCAGATGCACTCGA
>JAFZIH010000069.1 GCA_017554455.1 Clostridia bacterium
CACAATGCCTTTTATGGGACAGCGAGAAGTTTTCATTCCACGAACGGAAGAAATGTGGTAAAATGAATGCAGAACCTATGGGAGGAAGCAAATGTTCGGAAACGCAAGAAACGGGATCGTAAAGATCGGCGATACGGAGATGCACTATGCCTCGTTCGGGACCGGAGAAAAGGCGCTCGTGCTGCTGCCGGGGCTGTCGGACGGATTGGCGACCGTGCAGGGCAAGGCGGCGCTGCTCGCGCGGCCGTACCGGCTGTTTTTCGATCGCTATACGGTGTATCTGTTCAGCCGCAAGGAGCAGATGCCAAAGCGTTATTCGATCCGCGACATGGCGGCGGATCAGGCGACGGCAATGCAATCGCTCGGGATCGACCGCGCCGCGGTGATGGGCGTTTCGCAGGGCGGCATGATCGCCGAGTACCTTGCGATCGACCGGCCGGAGCTGATCGACAAGCTCGTCCTTGCCGTGACAGCGCCGTGTATCAGCCCCATGATCGAGGCGAACGTCACCCGCTGGACCCAGATGGCGCAAAAGGGCGAGCACAAGCAGCTGATGATTGACACGTCGGAGAACAGTTATTCGGAAGCGCGGCTTAAAAAGATGCGAAAGCTGTATCCGCTGATCGGGCTTTTAGGCAAGCCGAAGACATACGAACGGTTCTTCCGCAACGCCGACGCGATCCTGCGCTTTGACGCGCTGCCGGAACTCGACAAGATCCAATGCCCGACGCTGATCCTCGCGGGCGAGCAGGACAAGACGGTCGGCGTCGAAGCGTCCTATACGCTGCATGAGCGGATCAGAAACAGTACGCTGCACGTTTATCCGGGGCTCGGACACGCCGCGTTCGAGGAAGCGCCGGACTTCAATCAACGCGTTTATGATTTTCTGGAGGAAACATAACGGCGTAAAACCAGTGACAGCAGCTCGAATCCTCTGCCTCCCGAACGGCAGCCGCCGATCAGCCGGAACGGCTCTTCGCGGGAACGGCATCCGGCAAGCGGTTTACGAAGAACAGAAAGAGAAAAGCCCGAGGCGGACATTCGCTTCGGGCTTCATTCAATTCATGTTTTTTAATATCATACTTTGCAGGGACGGAAAATACTGCTAATTCGCAATCTCTTGTTTTTTCTTCCCGCCGGCGCCGGTTCGTCTGCAGCGCAAACGATACGCCACAGTAATAACGGCGAATCCGACGAACGAAAGCAGCGATACGATCGCTCCGACCGTCAGGCCCGGCGTATGATAGCGGAATACGATCGAATGGGCCCCCTTCGGTACGGCTATTACCATCATGCCTCCGGAAAAGATGATTTCGACCGGCTCGCCGTCGATATACGCCGTCCATCCTTGTTCAAACGGGACCGTGAAATAAACAAACGTATCCCGGTCATACGATGATTCACAGGAAAAGCCGGTCGCGTCACGGCGGAAAGCTTCCACTTTTCTCTGATTCGTCCCGGCGATTGCGTCGGACAGGGAAACGCCCGATCCCGCAGAATAGGCGTCTGTCAGCGCGGCAATCTTTGTTTCATCGGCGTCGCGCACGACGAATGCCTGCATCAGGGCAATCACACGATCCTCTTTCTCCAATGACAGAAGTTGACTTTCGGTCATATATTGATCCACGGAGAACCCGATCGGACACGCATCCTGTTCCGTTACGGTGTAAACCGCCCCGTCCGTGCTGACGGTCATAAGCGCTTGCTCTCCGGAGACCGAGTCATTCAGCACGTACTTTGCGCCGAGCAGCTGTGAAAGCCCCTTGATATTGATACGCCGCGACGTTCGATTCGAAAACTTCATTTCGAACAAACGATCGAAATAATAAGACGAGGGCTCCAGCGTAGAGCAGAACCCGCAGCTCGGCGCGGCTTTTCCGCTGAGCAGCAGAATACTGTCGTCCGTTTCATCGTCGCTCGCCGCATACCGATACTGTTCATCGATCGCTTCCAGCTGCGTCCCTATGAAGAACCGTTCTTTATACCGTTCGGCGTCAAATCCGTTGCGCAGATGATACAGGGAGAACGCCGTCGTTGCGGCGCAGCAAAGAACGGTCAGCACCAGGATCGGCAGATACTTTTTCCGCTTGAAAAAGGAAAGGATCAGCAGCAGCGCCGCAGGGACGACGGCAAGCAGGAACTGAACGGTAAACCGCTTCAGATCAAACACCAGAGGATCCGTTCCTTCGTTCCAAGGGATGAACCGGACGCTCAGATAGAAAACCGCCGTCAGAACAACGGAAATCACAATACTGCTCTTGATCGGATAGGAATCCGGGTGATCCAGCACCTTTACAACGGCGAGAACCATGATGAGCACGAACATATACCACCACCGCTGATAAACGTCCGTGAACAGCGTAAAAGCGGATTGGAGCAGCGGCGACAAACTCAGCAGGAAACAAACGATCAGAATGCCGCACAGCCAGTTTTTACGTCCGCGCTCGGCGCGCAGATATGCAAGAACAAACGACAGGCCAAACAGCGGCAGATAGCAGGATGTGGATTTCCAGTTGTTCTGGATCGCCGCGGATGCGCCCCTCATCACATCCGGCGGAAGAAGCATGCCTTTCAAAAGATGCAGCAGCTGACGCGACCCGTAAATAAAGTTTTCAAGGTATATCGAGGGCTTGCTTCTGATATTTCCGAGCACATAAACGATCGACGGAATAAACAAAACGCAAGCCATGCCAACACCGAGCACACCGTCCAGCAGCCGATTCAGCGCCGTTTTCAGAAGCGCTTTCAAGGGCATGCCGCGGAAGCGGTACAGAAAATAGATCGTCAGGAATATGACTTCGCCGATAAAGAAGAAATAGTTTGTCAGGCAATTCAAAAATACGGTGAATATAAAGAACGGCCGATACCTGTCGTCGTCTGCGGCAAGTTCGAGTCCGAGCAGCAGCAAAGGGAAAAAAGCCACGACGTCATGGAAATGATAGAAGATCAGATTGATCGATTGAAAGCCCGAAAACGCATATACCAGAGCGCCGATCATCGCCGCCGTCTTTTTTTCACAGAAGCGTTCCAGAAATAAATACGCAGTGCAGGCGGCAACGACGTATTTCAGGACGTAGATCCATCCCAGCACGTAAGGCAGCGCGTTGACCGGGAAAAGACAGCTGATCCAGAAGAAAGGACTGCCGAGATTATAAAATCCAAACGTCCCGACAAGCGACGTCCCGAGATCGATCCCCCAGAACCATCCGCCGAGCGGTCTTGCATCAAGGGCATTGCTCACTGCATAGGTAAAGGGGATCTGCTGCGCGTTGAAATCGTCGACGATCGTAAAAAAACCGCCGTTGCGAAACAAAAACGCTCCGAAAGACAACAATGCTGTAACAAGTGCAAGCAAGCAGGTCTCAAGCAGATACGTCCGTTTCTTTATTATTTGAAGCGGTTTCATAAAACAATCCCCCTCATTTCTCTGTCCATCTTCCGGCCCCGATATAAAAGCATAACGCGTTAAAGATACAGGGATATTATATCATGAGTATTATTCTGTATCAAGGTTTCCTATCCTGCCACTGCTTATCGAAATGTGCTTGTCATTATAACCTGCCTCTATACCGATTTCGCGACAAGTGCTAATAGTATTATACTTACTTTCATCCGTTTTCACAATGCCTTTCATGGGACAGCAAGAAGATTTTCAAAGCGGCAACGATTCATTACGAAGAATCCTCTGATTGCATCGGATCCATTGAATCGTAAAAACGCTCCTTACCGGGAGCGTTTTTTTGTCGTCAAAACAAGAATGTTGACAGAAGGATGTTTACAAAAAAGAAAGTACCGATGATGAAACGACGGAATCATCCTCGTTCACTGTTGCGGAATGTATTTTCTTTGAAAAACCCGGTTGATTAATCTGAGCTTTCACTCTCTGCGTGTTGCTCTTGGTTTGACCGTTCATCGCGTCGATCGTTTGAATCGTGCGGGATCCGTCAGCGATAGAATTGTTCGATGTAGTCCAGAACATCCTGACGGGTGCCCTTGAACGGACCGGGCGTTTCCATCTTGAGCGAAACGAGCGCCGCCGCAAACTCAAGCGCGGTCGGAATGTCGTTGTGAAGACGCTCGCAAAGATAGCCGGCAAAGGTCGTATCGCCCCGGCCGGTGCGTCCCGAAAGTCCGCGCGGGCAGAGCTTGGAGCGATAGATTTGCGTCCCGTCGCAGACGATCGCTTCGGTGTTGTGCGTGATCAAAACCTCCCCGGCGCCCCATTCGCACAGCAGAAACGCCGCCTTTTCACGGTCATCGGTGCCGGTCAGCTTTTCGGCTTCGGCCGCATCCGTCTTGAGATAACGGATCATCGGCAGGATCTCCCGTTTTTCCGGCCAGTCGCGCAGCTCCAGCGTTCCGTCGTCATTGCGGAAACGCATCATCCCCTGTACGTCGAGCCCGACGTCTCCGCGCGCGGCGCATGCCTCCACGAACGCTTTCGGAAAGTCGCCCGCGACGAGTCCGCCGAGATGGTAGATCCTTGCCTCGGCGTCCGGCAGATCGGAGGGCTTGTAGGGTTCGATGCCCTTGGTGTTGAGACTGCGTCTCCTCTCGCGGTCCGCCGTGAAATACGTATTCTGCATTTCGGTGTAGGTATCGGATTCGACCGCAAAGACCTTCTCGACCTTGCTGTCGGCAAAGACGCGGAAGGGATCGATGACCTTCGTGTCGCCCTTCGGCACGACCGCCACGGAATGCCCGATCGCCGCCGCCGCATAACCGGAAAAGGTCACCGCGCCGCCGTTGATGAATTCTTCGCGTCCGTCATAGTCGATGTTGTGGTCGAGCGTGATCTGCCCGATGATCATGGTGTCAAACATGCGGAATCTCCTCGCTTTCCTTCAATATCCAATCGAATTCGGGGGCCTGGTTTTTGAAACGTCCCGAAGTGATCACATCTTTCAGTTCATAGGAATCGCGGATCCGCTCTTCGACGAGGATCGCGGCGCGTCCCTCGTCGCCGATCTGATGCGCGTCGGATCCGACCGTGCGGTACAGATGCGGATTCTCCTCGCAAAGCTTCAGCGCAAGCTCGTTCCGGTTGTCGTGTCTGGGATTGCAGTTGACGACCTCGATCCCGTGCACGCAGTCGTAGAAGACCACGTCCCAGCCGTTGCGGTACGGATGCGCGTGAATGATCAGCACCTCGTCCTTGAAGCGGTCGAAAAACGCCTGATGATCCATGCGGGTGATCCACGGATGATCGTAGAGCCACTGCTCGTCGATCCCGTAGATCAGGTAGTCGCTGTCGTTTTCCGGAAAACGCAGTTCGATCCCGAAAATGACGTCCATTCCGAGCGCGTCTCCCGCCTTCTTTGCTGCCCGATACCCCACAAGATAGCGGTCGACGATGACGTTCCAATCGTCTCCGACGTTGAAATACGCGATCTGTGCGTTGTGCAGATGATCGGTCACGCAGACGCCCTGATAGCCGAGTGTGTGATAGGTTTTGATCTGATCGGCGGCGGTCACGTGCCCGCACTTGCTGGTTTCGGACGTGTGCAGATGTAATTCGTAACGGTACATAAATCCTCCTTAAATCGCCCGGCAGGAATTGCGGATGACGAGCGACGGCGAAAGGATTGTCTTGGTATGCGGTGTTTCCGGCCGTTTGATGCGGTTTAAGAGCATGTCCAGAGCGGAAACGGCAAGCTCGAGCTTCGGCTGGTTGACGGTGGTCAGCGAGATCGGCGGCAGCGCGGAAAAAGTGATGTTGTCAAATCCCATCAAAGACAGATCCTCCGGAATGCGGATGCCTTTTTCATAGGCCGCCTGGATCACGCCGATCGCCAGCGTATCTGCGGCGCACAGGATCGCCGTTTCCTCGAACGGTTTTTCGAAATGCGTTTTGGCGAGTTCGTATCCGACCTGAATGGAACTTCTCGGGTTGGAATTGCGAATGACGTTCGGCTCGATGCCGAGCTTGTTGCAGGCATTGTAATAGCCGTCCACGCGCAGTTTATGCGTCATGCTGTTGTCGCGCGCGCCGAGGTACAGAATGTTGCGGTGCCCGAGCGAATACAGGTATTCCGTGGCCTGCTGCATGCCGGTCGTGTTATCGACGGAAACGTAGTTTTCCGGCAGATCCATCATATTCTCGCCGATGAAAACCGTAGGGATCTGCGCCGTCAGCATCTTCAGCGCGTCGTAGGATTCCGAGCCGACCGGGATCATGATGATGCCGTCCACCTTGCGCCCTACGAGAAGCGAAAACACTTCCTTTTCAAGCGCGGGATCGTAGGAAGAATTGCACACCATCAGATTATACCCGCACTGGCGCGCGTAGATCTCCAGATGCGCGATCATTTCGCTCATGAACGGGTTGTCGATGCTGGTTACGATCAGACCGATGATATTCGTGCGTTTCATGACCATCGACCGCGCGACGGAATTCGGCGTGTACCCCATTTCCTCGCAGATCTTGATGATGCGCTTCCGGGTGTTTTCCCCGATCTCCGGACTGCCGGACAGCGCGCGGGAAACTGTCGCATACGATACGCCGGCGACTTTCGCAACGTCTTTCAGTGTAACGACTCCCATGTGAAACCTCCGATTCCGATGCTTCGTAAATTTACGTAAACGTTTTCTTTCTTTTTTATTCTACAACCCTTTTCCCGATTTGTCAACGAAAGAAAACAGAAAGTATGCGCTTTCTCTTTCGTCCCGTTCCATACAGCGGGAAAAAGCTTGATCCGAACCGAAACAGCAGGATTTCATACTATTATATCAATAATAATTACTAGATCGACCCGTTTTGCCCCGGGCATCGGAATATTCATGCAAATTACCGTGTTTTTTCTTATTGACAAACGCCGCGTACTGATATACAATTACAGTAGCGAAAACGTTTGCGTAAATTCGTGCATTACAGGGGGTAGTTATGATCACGACTCTGCTGTTCGATCTCGGCGGTACGCTGCATTCCGTCATCCGAAAGGAGGACTCGATGCAAAGGTACGCCGAGCGTCTCATCCGCCGTCTTTCCGATTACGGGATCGTGCTCGACACGACGCCGGAGCAGCTTGCCGTTTCGCTGCACGAGAACGCGGAAGCATACAAACACAGCACCGAGCAGACGCTCGTAGAGCTTCCCGCGCCGCGGATCTGGAACGAATACTATCTCAGGGAGTTCCACATCGGCGAAGACCGTCTCGCACCGATTGCGGAGGAATTGAGCTTCCTCTACGATTACGACCGTCTGACACTGATGCGCAAACCGCGCCTCAAGGAGACGATCGAAACGCTGCACGAAATGGGGATCCGGATGGGGGTCGTTTCCAATATCATTTCGACTTCGCTTGTTCCGCACCTTCTGAACGAATACGGCATCGCGCAGTACATGGAATGCATGGTGATGTCGAGCGGGACCGGCATCCGCAAACCCGACCCGCGCATCTTCCATATCGCGATGGAGCAGATGGGCGTCACGCCGGAAGAGACCGGCTATGTCGGCGACACGATCTCCCGCGACGTGCTCGGCGCGAGAAACGCGCATCTCGGACTGGTCATCCGCCTCGACAATCCCTCGATCGCGCATCGGGACGCGGCATTTCAGGGACCCGACGCGCCGCAGGCGGACTATGTGATACACGAATTCTATGAACTGCCGGAGATCCTCCGGAAGATCAACGGATATCATTAAAATTCTAAAAAGGAGCAGAAGCATATGACGGATACGATCTTCTTTGATGTCGGCAACACGCTGCGCATTGTCATCCCGGATAAGGAGTTTTCCGACGCCGCGGAGCGGGAACTGATGGAACTGGTCGGCGCGACCGAGCCGCACGACGTATTTTTTGCCAAACTGCAGGAGCGTTGGGAAAAGTACCGCAAGGGCGTGAAGAAATCGCTGCTGGACGCGGGTGAAATGGAGCTCTGGAGCCAGCATCTGCTGCCTGATTACGATCCGGAGCGCGTCTGCGCGCACGCAGGTCGGCTGACCCGGCTCTGGCGCGACCACGACGGACGCCGCGTCCCGCGCGACGACGTGAAATCCACGATCATCGAGCTTGACCGCCGCGGCTATACGCTCGGCATCATCGCGAACACGATCACCGAGACCGAGATCCCGGACTGGATGATCGCCGACGGCGTGGCGCACTATTTCAAGACCGTCATCCTCTCCTCGAAGGTGCGTCTCCGGAAACCCGACCCGGAGATCTACTTCCTCGCCTGCCGCGCGATCGGCAAGAAGCCGGAGCAGTGCGCGTACGTCGGCGACAATCCGATCCGCGACGTCGAAGGCACGAGAAAAGCGGGATATGCGCTGATGATCCGCATCGACGAGCCCGATACGATCAAGAAGGAACCGCAGGAGATCATTTTGCAGCCGGACTACACGATCACGAGGATCTCCGAGCTTCTGGATATCTTCCCGCCCCTGAACTGAAAAGGAGAAACGATCATGGCAAACGAAAGAGAATTTGACGCGATCTTTTACGACCTCGGCGGCACGCTGCGGCTCGTGGAGCGCGATGCGGCGTTCGAAGCGGAAGCGCGGAAAAAGATCGCCGAGATGTGCGGCGAAAAAGGCGACCCGGACGAGTTCTGCAAATTCCTCGACTATCGCTATGCGGGCTACCGCAAGTGGTGCTTCGAAACGATGAAGGAAGCGCCGGAGGAGGAGCTGTGGACCAAGTGGCTCACGCCCGAATATGACCGTGAACTGATCAAAAAGAACGCGATCGAGCTGACGATCGAGTACCGCAACAAGGACGGTCGCCGCGTGGTCGCGCCGAACGGTGCGCAGTCTATCAAGGACCTCTATGCGAACGGCTACAAGCTCGGCATCATCTCGAACCTCGTCACTTCGCAGGAGATCCCGCGCTGGCTCGAGGCGGACAACCTCAAACAGTATTTCGGCGCGGTGCTGCTCTCCTGCGTGGAGGGCATCAGAAAGCCCGACCCCGCGATCTCCAACAAGGCGTGCGACATCCTCGGCGTAAAGCCGGAGCGCTGCGTCTATATCGGCGACAACCTGAACCGCGACGTCGAAGGCACGCGGCTTGCGGGCTACGGCATGTTCATCCTCTACACCACGCCGGAAAAGCTCGCAAAGGAAAAGATCACCGACGAGAACCGCCCCGACGCGGTCATCTTCGACTTCAATGAACTCAAAGAAATCTTCCCGAAAGCGCCGCACGTCGCATGGGATAAGGTACGGAGGGTATGAGGATGCTGACGGATATCAAAGCTGTTTTTCTGGATCTCGGCGGCACGTTCCGCATCGTCGACGAAGACAATCTGCCGTTCATCCGTGAAGCGCGTACGCGCATCAAGGAGCTTTGCGGCACCGATATGGATCCCGACGCGTTCTACGATTTTCTGAACAAACGCTACGACGGCTACCGCGAGTGGGCGCTGAAGTACATGTGCGAAGCGCCGGAGGAAATGCTCTGGACGCGCTGGCTCGTGCCCGAATGGGACCGCGACCGGATCGAAAAAGCCGCCAAGGAACTGACCTACTGCTTCCGCAGGGCGAAGGGCGAGCGCGTCGTGGTCGATAAGGGGATCGAAACCGTCCGCGAGCTTCGCAGACGCGGCTATCTGGTCGGCATCATCAGTGACCTCATCGGCACGATCGAGATCGACGAGTGGCTCGACCACGACGGCATCCGCGACCTGTTCTGCACGGTGCAGCAAAGCTCCGTGACGATGCTCCGTAAACCGCATCCCGCGATCTATTTCCTCGCGCTTTCGGAAGCCGGCGTGCGTCCGGAGGAAAGCTGCTTTGTCGGCGACAATCTGAAACGCGACATCATCGGCGCCAAGCAGTCCTGCTTTGCCGGCACGGTCGGCGCGGAGTATCCCGGCGGACTTCCCTTCAAACTCACCGAGGAGAACCGTCCGGACTGCATCATCCATCACTTTGACGAGCTTTTGAAGGTCTTCCCGGGTGAAGGCAGATTCTGCCCCGAGAACGCCGAAGACCCGACGCCGCGCATCCAGTAAGGATCGGAAAGGAGAAACGATATGACGCAGTACAAGTTTTCCGGCGGCGCTGCGCTTGCGCGCGCAGCGGAAAAGCTTTATGAAAACGGCGGCTCGGAGTACCATTTTGAGCCGATGAACCTGGTCGACGAAAAAGGCGACGCTGTCGGGCTTGTCAGACCAGGCGACGGCGTGATTTTCTGCTGCCGCAGAGGCGAGCGCGAAACGGAGCTTACCGACGCGTTCACCGATCCGGACTTCAAGGGTTTTGCGCGTGAAAAGCTCGATCCCTTGGATTTCGTGATTCTCACCATGTACAGCGAACGCTATACCTACCTTCCAATCGCGTTTGCGCCGAGCAAGGTCAGTAAGACGCTCGCGGAGGTGCTTGCCGAAAACGGAAAGACGCAGCTGCATCTTTCCGAGAGCGAAAAGTTCGCGCACGTGACCTTCTTCTTCAACGGCGGCAATCAGGTCCCGTTCGAAGGCGAGGACGATATCCGCATCCCGTCCCCGAAGGGCGTTCCGTTCGAGACCGTTCCGGAGCTGCGTCTGCCCGACGTCGCGCAGACGCTGTGCGACGGGCTCGACAAGGGCTATGATTTCATCGTCACGAACTTCGCAAACGGCGACGTCATCGGACATACGTCGAGCGACGAAGCAAAGCCCGTCGCCTGTGAAGCGATCAGCAGATACGTCGGCAAGGTCGTTTCCCACGCCCGCGAAAAGGGGTACACGGTGCTCGTGACCGCCGATCACGGCAACATTGAGATCCTGCATACGCCGGAAGGCAAGCCGCACGTATCGCATACGACCAACCTCGTCGCGTGCGTCGCGCTCGGACCGGACACGGAACGAATCAAGGATTCCGGCAAGCTCTGCGACGTCGCGCCGACGATCCTGTCCGCGATGGGACTTCCTCAGCCCGCGGAAATGACCGGCTCGCCGCTGTTCCGGTTCGGGAAACCCGGCAAGGTGCTGCTCCTCATCTGCGACGGCTGGGGACTCGACAAGCCGACCGACAACAACCCGATCTTCACGGCTTCGACGCCGGAATGGGATATGCTGCTCAACAACTATCCGTACGCAAAGCTCGAAGCGTCCGGTCCGGCGGTCGGGCTCAAGGAAGGCAAGACGGGCAATTCCGAGGCGGGTCACATCAACCTCGGCTCGGGCCGCGTGGTGCTGCAGGATGACGTGCGCCTCGACAACGCCATGAAGGACGGCTCGTTCGCCGAAAACCCCGTATTCCTCAACACGCTTCGCGGCGTCAAAGAACGCGGCACGGCGCTGCATCTTTTCGCGCTGCTCACCAAGAAGTCCTCGCACGGATCGATCGACTATCCGCTGGCGCTTCTGGATATGGCGAAAAAAGCCGGCGTGAAGGACGTATACGTACACGTCATCTTCGACGGCCGCTCCACGGAGCCGGGCAGCGCGCCGGCGCTTCTCAGGGAATTCGGCGGTATGATGGAAGAAAAGGGCGTCGGGCTCATCGTATCCGGCGTCGGCAGAGGCGTCGCGCTCGACCGCGACCAGAATTGGGCAAAAATACAGCGTACCTACGCTTCGCTCGTCGAAGGTAAAGGCATGCCGTACTGCGAATAAAAAGGATTACATTTTTACGGAGGTAAACCATGGTTAACGTCGGTATCATCGGCGCGGGCCGCATCGGACAGGTCCACGCAAAGAGCATCCTCACGGGCGTTCCGGACGCAAAGATCCTTGCGATCGCGGATCCGTACATCAAGCCCGAGGTCGCCGAATGGGCAAAGTCCGTCGGCGTCGAGAACGTGTACAAGGACCATCACAAGATCCTCGAGGATCCGCGCATCGACGCGGTCCTGATCTGCGCGTCCACCGATCAGCATGCGTCGCTCTCGCTGGAAGCGATCGCGGCAGGCAAGCACATCTTCTGCGAAAAGCCGATCGATCAAAGCATCGCGAAGATCGAGGAAGTCAAGGCGGCGCTGGCGGCTTCACCGAAGAAGCTCGTCTATCAGGTCGGCTTCAACCGCCGCTACGATCACAACTACCGCGCCATGCGCAAAGCCGTCGAGGACGGCAAGATCGGCGAGGTGCAGTTCGTGCGCGTGAGCTCGCGCGACCCGGAGCCCCCACCCGCACAGTACGTCGCGGGATCCGGCGGCATGTTCATGGATATGATGATCCACGACCTCGATATGGTCCGCTACCTCTCCGGGCTTGAGATCGTCGAGGTGTACGCGCAGGGCGCGTGCCTTGTCGATCCCGCGATCGGCGAAGCGGGCGACGTGGACACGGTCACGATCACGCTGAAGCTTTCTAACGGCGCGCTTGCGACGATCGACGGCTCCCGCAAGGCGGTGTACGGCTACGATCAGCGCGGCGAGGTCTTCGGTTCGAAGGGCTGCGTGGTCAGCGCGAACGATTCCGATTCCAACATCGTGCTCTCTACGGTCGAGGGCGTGACCGCCGAAAAGCCGCTGTGGTTCTTCCTCGAGCGCTACATGGGCTCGTATCAGGCGGAGGTCCGCGAATTCATCGACTGCGTGAAGAACGGCAAGGAACCATGGGTCGGCATCGAGGACGGGCTTCTGTCCATCCGCCTCGCGCTCGCGTGCACCAAGTCCATGAACGAAAACCGTCCCGTACGCATTGACGAAATCTGAACAACCGGGAAAGGATAAAGACCTATGGCAAAAATCAGAGTCGGTGTTGCCGGATACGGCACGATCGGTCAGCGTCTGGCTGACGGCGTCGCCCTGCAGGGCGATATGGAACTCGTGGGCATTGCGGATCTTGCACCTACGCTTGCGATCCGCGCGCTCCGCGAAAACGATATGATCGGCGAGAACGGCGTCAAATACAACCTCTACCTCGTCGACGGCGCGGACAGAGAAGCATTCGATCGCTACGACATCCCCGTCGCTGGCACGTTCGAGGAACTGTGCAGAAGCGTCGATATCATGCTGGATTCTTCGCCCGGCGGCGTCGGCGCAAAGAACAAGGAACTGTATGAGAAGGTCGGCGTCAAGGCGGTCTTCCAGGGCGGCGAAAAGAACTCTGTCGCGGACGTGTTCTTCCACGGCTACGCAAACTATGAAAAAGGCGTCGGACAGGATTATCTGAAGCTGACGAGCTGCAACACCACGGGTCTCATCCGCACGGTGGACTGTCTCGACCGCGCAATCGGCATCGAAAAGGTCGCGATCACGATCATCCGCCGCGTCGCGGACCCGGGCGATTACCACCGCGGTCTCACCAACGCCTTGCAGATCGACAAAGCGCCGTCGCATCAGGCGGTCGACCTCATGACGATCATGCCGCACGTCCACGCGACGGGCATCCTCGTGCATACGCCGGTCACGCACGGACACATTATCACCGTGCTCGCGACCGCAAAGGACGGCAAAAAGATCACCCGCGAGATGGCGCTCGAAGCGTTCCGGAAGCATCCGCGCATCCGCACCGTCACGATCGACGAGGGCTTCAAGGGCAACGCGAGTCTGTTCAAATATGCACGCGATCTCGGCAACCGCCGCGGCGACATGTATGAGATCGGGCTCTGGGAGGACAGCATCGTCGAGAGCGGCAATGACATCATGTACGCGATCAACATCCCGCAGGAGAGCGTCACGATCCCCGAAACGATCGACGCGATCCGCGCCGCGATGAAGATGCAGCTGACCCGCGAAGAGGGCACAGCAAAGACCAATGAGTATCTGAAGATCGGCCGGTTCAAGAACATCGGCAAATAATCGACCGTAAGCGAGGTTCAACATGCGATTCGGGATCAGAACGCTGGACGAACTCGATGTGCGCGGGAAAACGGTCCTGTGCCGCGTGGACATCAATCAGCCCGTGGATCGTGATGCGGGAACGCTCAAAAGCATCAACCGCATCACGGCCTGCGTGCCGACAATCCGGGAATTGTCCGAAAACGGCGCAAAGGTCGTTCTGCTCGCACATCAGGGCAGCGACATCGAATATAAAAACTTTTATACGACGAGACCGCACGCCGCGGTCCTTTCTCAGCTTCTCGGAAGGGAAGTCAAGTGGATCGACGACGTCTGCGGTCCAGCGGCAAGGCAAGCCATTCGCGATCTTACTGATGGCGATATTTTGCTTTTGGACAACGTACGTTTTGTGTCGGAGGAACAGACGCTGTTCGAGAAAAATCTCCGTCTCACGCACGAACAGCAGGCAAAGACGCTGCTCGTTACAAAGCTTGCGCCGCTTGCGGATCTGTACGTATGCGACGCGTTCGCGGCGGCGCACCGCGACCAGCCGAGTTTATGCGGGTTCGAACAGGTGCTTCCCTCCGCGATGGGACGGCTGTTTGAAAAGGAATACTGCACCGTCTCCTCCGTCATGGAGAACCCGGAGCGTCCCTGCGTGTTCGTGCTCGGCGGCGCGAAGATCGCCGACGCGTTCCAGATGATGCGGACCGTTCTCGAGCGCGGGATCGCCGATACGATCCTGACCGGGGGCCTGGTCGCGAACATCTTTCTCATCGCGCTCGGACACGAGATCGGAAACGGCAGCCGCGCCTTCATCTGTAAATCGAACTACACGGAGTTTTTCGACCGTGCGAAGGAGCTGTACGAAAAGTTCGGCGAAAAGATCAAGTTGCCGGAGGACCTTGCGTGGGTCGAGGACGGCGAACGGCGCGAGGCGTCGATCTATCTGACGCCGCAGGACGTTTCCGCGGTCGATATCGGTCACGCGACCGCCGCGGCATACCGCGACTGCATCCTCAAGGCAAAGACGGTCTTTGTCAACGGTCCGATGGGCGTCTTTGAGCAGGAACCGAGCGAGTACGGCACGAAAGCGCTTTGGCAGGCGCTTGCGGATACCGACGGTTTTACCGTACTCGGCGGCGGCGACAGCATCACGGCGACCGAGAAGTATCATCTGACCGACAGGATCGGCTATATCTGCACCGGCGGCGGCGCGCTGATCCGGTTTTTGAGCGGCGAAGAACTGCCCGTCGTGAAAGCGCTGCGGCACGGTTCAAAGATTACTGAAAAGCGGGAGACGGTATGAAACTGCGTTTCGGATGCGGCACCGGCTTTCAGGAAGTCGACGTGCCGGATAAAAACCTGATCGGTGAACTGCACGCCAACGACGTCCCCGTGGGGCTGACCGGCGAGGCGGAGGTCGAACGCGCGCTCAGAGAGCCGATCGGTTCGCCGCGCCTAAAAGACATCGTGCGTCCCGGCGAAAAGATCGCGATCGTCACCAGCGACGTTACAAGACCGATGCCGACATATCGGGTCATGCCCGCGCTGCTGGACGAACTGTACGCGGGCGGCGTCCGCGGGGAAGACATCACGCTCGTTTTTGCGCTGGGCAGCCACAGAAAGCAAAGCGACGAGGAAAAACGGCGTCTTGCGGGCGAACGTGCATGGAATGAAATCAAATGCGTCGACAGCGATCCGAGCGACTGCGTTTCCTTCGGAACGACTTCCCGCGGCACGCCGGTGGACATCACCCGCGTCGTGGCGGAAGCGGATCGCCGCATTTGTCTCGGGAACATCGAATACCACTATTTTGCCGGCTATTCCGGCGGCGCGAAGGCGATCATGCCGGGCGTTTCGACGCGCGCGGCGATCCAAGCGAACCACAGCCGCATGGTGCAGCCGGAATGCTGCGCGGGCGCGCTGGAGACGAATCCGCTCAGAATGGATATCGAGGAAGCCGCCGCCATGGTCGGCGTCGATTTCATCCTGAACGTCGTGCTGAGTGAGCACAAGGAGATCCTCAAAGCGGTCGCGGGCGACGTGACGCTGGCGCACCGTGAGGGCTGCAGATTCCTCGACCGGCTCTACCGCAAGGAACTCAAAGAAGCCGCGGATATCGTCATCGTTTCGCAGGGCGGCGCGCCGAAGGACCTGAACCTTTACCAGACGCAGAAGGCGCTGGACAACGCCAAGCACGCGGTGAAACCGGGCGGAGTGATCATTCTGATCGGGTCCTGCAAAGAGGGGCTCGGCGAACGCACGTTCGAGGAATGGATGACGACCGCGCCGACCGCGCACAGTCTGATCGAACGCATCGGCCGCGAATTCAAACTCGGCGGGCACAAGGCGGCGGCGATCGCCATGGTGCTCGAAAAGGCGGAGGTCGATCTCGTTTCGGATCTCGACGACGATTTCGTGCGTTCCGTGTTCTTAACGCCGCAGCCGTCCGCACAGGCTGCGCTCGACCGTGCATTCGAAAAGCTCGGTCCGGACGCGACGGTCCTTGCAATGCCCTACGGCGGCTCTACGCTGCCGACCGTGGTACAATAGGTTTATGATGAAAGGAGTAAACTGTATGGCAATGTTTGACGCAGAAAAAGTAAAACTCGGCATCGCACCGATCGGCTGGTGCAACGACGATATGCCCGAACTCGGCGCGGAAAACACGTTCCGTCAGACCGTCAGCGAAATGGCGCTGGCAGGGTTTGTGGGCTGTGAGATCGGCAATAAGTATCCGAAGGATCCGAAGGAACTCAAGTGGGAACTGGACCTTCGCGGTATGCGCATCGCAAGCCGCTGGTTCTCCTCGTTCCTGCTGACGAAGCCGCTCGAAGAGAACGTCGCGGAATTTGAAAAGGAGCTCGACTTCCTTGCCGCCGTCGGCGCGAATCGGATCAACGTCTCCGAGCAGAGCTGGTCGATCCAGGGACAGACAGAAACGCCGATCCTGACCGGAAATCACAAGCCCGTCATGAACGACGCGGGCTGGGATCGCTTCTGTAAGGGGCTCGACGCGCTCGGCAAGATCGCGGTCGACCGCGGCTTCAAGCTCTGCTTCCACCATCACATGGGCACGGTCGTGCAGACCGCGGAGGAGACCGACCGCATGATGGCGAGCACCGATCCGCGCTATGTTTTCCTGTGCTACGACACCGGTCATTTCACCTTCGCGGGCGAGGATCCGCTTGCGATGCTCAAAAAATACGTGGACCGCGTCGGGCACGTGCATCTCAAGGATATGCGGCTTCCGGTCGTGGAGCAGGCCAGGGAGAACAACTGGAGCTTTCTGACCGCGGTCAGAAACGGCGCGTTCACCGTTCCGGGTGACGGTAACGTCGATTTTGATCCCGTGTTCAAGGTGCTTTCCGACGCGCATTACGAGGGCTGGCTGCTGGTCGAAGCGGAGCAGAATCCCGCGAAGGCGAATCCTTTGGAGTACGCGATCAAAGGCCGCCGCTATATCAGAGAGCACACGGGACTGTAAGGAGCGTTCTATGTATTTCAAAAAGGAACCGAAACGCGGCTATAACGCGTATATCGACACAGGCGTCGACGATCTCGGCATGCTGATGGATATCGGGCTGCTCGTTCTGGAACCCGGCGACACGTATGTGATCGAGGAGCCCGAAAAGGAAACCGCTGTCCTGCTGTTCGAAGGCACGGTCACGCTGAAATGGGCCGATCAGGTCGTCGAAGCCGACCGTCCCGACTGTTTCCATCATGAAGCGTACTGCCTGCTGTGCCCGCGCAGGGTAAAGATCGAAATCAAAGCGTGTTCTCACGCCGAGCTGTTCATTCAGCAGACGACAAATGAGCGCGACTACACACCGGTGCTCTATACGCCCGAAACGGTGCAAGTCCAACATGCCGGCGCGAACGGCGAGCTGATGGGCGCGATGCGCCGCGAGATCAAGACCTTCTTCGACTATGACAACGCACCGTTTTCCAACATGGTGCTCGGCGAGGTGCTGAACTTCCCCGGACGCTGGTCAAGCTATCCGCCGCACCATCATCCGCAGCCGGAGGTGTATTTCTACCGTTTCGATCATCCGCAGGGCTTCGGCGCAGGGTTTTCTAACGGCGAGATCTTCAAGACCGAGCACAACGGTATGGCGACGATCGATCACGGCTTTCATTCCCAGGTCGCCGCGCCGGGCTACGCCATGTGCTATGCATGGGCGATCCGCCATCTCGACGGCAATCCGTGGAAAAAGACGCGTATCGACGATCCGGAACACAGCTGGCTCTGGAAACCCGACGCAAATGAACATATTTTTCAGGGCTGACGCCCCGATCTATGAGGAGGAAATACTATGAAAACCGTTCGCTTAACGATGGCACAGGCGCTGGTCCGGTTCCTCGAAAACCAGTATATCGCGTATGACGGCAAAGAGCATCCGTTCGTCGAGGGCGTGATCATGCTGCCGGGACACGGCAACGTCGTGGGCCTCGGACAGGCGCTTCGTCAGGAAGCGCATCGCCTGCATGTATGGCAGGGCAAGAACGAGCAGGGCATGGCGCATACCGCCGTTGCCTTTGCAAAGCAGATGAAGCGCAAGAAGATCATCGCGGTGACTTCGTCCGTCGGTCCCGGCGCAGCCAACATGGTGACCGCCGCCGCCACGGCGACCGCAAACAACATCCCGGTGCTCATTTTGCCCGGCGACGTGTACGCCTGCCGTCAGCCCGATCCCGTTCTGCAGCAGATCGAGCAGACGCATGACCTTTCGATCTCCACCAACGACGCGTTCCGTGCGGTCTGCCGTTACTGGGACCGCATCGTGCGTCCCGAGCAGCTGATGAGCGCGATGATCTCCGCATTCCGTACGCTCACCGATCCCGCGAACACCGGCGCGGTCTGCATCGCGATCCCGCAGGACGTCGAGGGCGAAGCGTACGATTATCCCGAAAGCTTCTTTGAAAAGCGCGTCTGGCGTCTTGCGCGGCGGCAACCCGATCCCGAGGCAATCGCGGAAGCGGCAAAAGTCATCAAAGCCGCGAAAAAGCCGCTTCTGATCTGCGGCGGCGGCGTGCGCTACAGTGAAGCGCACGAAGAATTCAAAGCGTTCGCAGAAGCGACAGGCATCCCGTTCGGCGAGACGCAGGCCGGCAAGAGCGCGATCCCCTTTGACCATGAACTGAACCTCGGCGGCATCGGCGTGACCGGCTGCTCCGCGGCGAACGAGATCGCAAAGGAAGCGGACGTCGTCATCGGCGTCGGCACGCGCTATACCGACTTCACGACCTCGTCGAAGTGGCTGTTTGCTGACGACGCAAAGTTTGTCAACGTCAACGTGTCCGAGTTCCAGGCGTACAAGCTCGACGCGGTCCCCGTGATCGCGGACGCAAAGCGCGCGCTGCCCGTGCTGCTCGAAGCGCTGGACGGCTACAAAGCGCCGTATACGACCGAGGTCAAGGACGCACGTGACCGGTGGTTTTCTGAACTCGACCGGCTCATGCACACCGCCTACGGTCCGGGCTACGTGCCCGAGGTCAACGACGCGAACGCAAAGAGCGCGGACCGTTTCGCCGCCGATATGAACGCGGACCTCACGCAGACCGCCGTGCTCGGTGCGATCAACTTCACAATCGACCCGGAGGACGTCGCGATCGGCTCGTCCGGTTCGCTGCCCGGCGACATGCAGCGCATGTGGTGCGCGCGCGGCGTCGATACCTACAACATGGAATACGGCTATTCCTGCATGGGCTACGAGGTCTCCGGTGCTTTGGGCGTCAAATACGCAATCGGCGACCGCGACGTCTACGCGATGGTCGGTGACGGCAGTTTCATCATGCTCCATTCCGAAC
>JAFZIH010000070.1 GCA_017554455.1 Clostridia bacterium
AATGCGGCGGCTCGATCGAAACGACGGTCGAGCTTTCGAGCAGCACCCTTTGGAACAAATCTTTTGCAAGCGGTGAGGTGCAGATCGCGCTGACGCTTGCCGCGCCCGCGGACTCGCCCGCGAGCGTGATATTGTTCGGATCGCCGCCGAACGCCGCGATATTCTTTTGCACCCATTCGAGCGCCTTGATCTGATCCAGAAGCCCGTAGTTGCCGGTCGTGCCGTGCTCGGATTCACTTTTCAGCCCTTCGTCGGCCAGATAGCCGAACACGCCGAGGCGGTAGCCGAGATTGACCACGACCACGCCCTCGCGCGCAAGACCGGTCCCCGCGTAATCGGCGTACCACGGCTGTCCGGTCTGCAGCGTGCCCCCGTGGATATAGACGAGCACGGGCAGATTATCGACCTTGCCCGCGGGTTTCCACACGTTGACGTACAGCCCGTCCTCGCTGACCGCGGGGCGGTAGTTGTCCGAAAGCGAGATCTTATAATCGTGATAGCCGATGACCTGCTTCAAGCTTGAAACGATCGGAAGCTCAACGGGCTGCATGCACATCGGCGCGAAGTGATCCGCGTCGAGCACGCCGTCCCACGCGTCCGGATCCTGCGGCTCGCGCCAGCGGAGATCGCCCACCGGCGGTTTTGCATACGGAATACCGGCATAGAGTTCCACCCTGCCTTCGTCGATCACAACGCCGCGCACGTCGCCTTTTTCGGTCGAAATGACCTCGGTATAGGTCGGCGTTCTGTCCTCATACGCGGGCACGCGCTTCATCGGCGGCCACGTCAAAAGCAGGATCAGCACGAACGCGCCGATCCACCCGAGCCAGCCGAGCACCTTCCAGTACCACTTGCCGCCGTGCAGCACCTTGATAAACAGCACGGCAAAGCCGACCGTCACGGCAAGCAGCAGAAGAAAGCCGAGGATCGTGTTTTTGTTCAGTTCCAGCACGGCCAGCATGATGAGAAACAGCAGCGAGCCGAAGATCCCGAATCCGATCATAATGGTCTCCCCTTATCTTGTATTGTTTCTATTGTACCGTATCACTTTCCGTCCGTCAATCACACAAAAAGCCCTGCGCTTTTGCACAGGGCTTTGATTGTTTGATTTCTTATTTGACTTTGCCGTTCAGGACGTTGGACCATTCGCCGTAGTAGTTCATGCCCTCGAACAGGCAGAACGAACGGATGCGGACGTAAACGGTCTTGCCGGAGGTCAGGTTCTTGATGACATCCTGGCTGACGACGGGGGTGACGACGTTGCCGTTCTCATCCAGTTCGAACTCGATCTTGTAGTTCTTGGAGTTCGTCTTGAAGTTCGCGTCCTCCGCATACTGTACCTGGATACCGGTGAAGTTCTTGGTCGGCGTCCACTTGATCGTCATTTCCTTCGTGCCGGGCGTGACGGACTTCAGCTCTCTTGTGGTGATGCGGACGGTGGTCTTCAAAGGTCCGATGTTGCCGAGGTTGAAGTTGCCGGACGGTTCATTGACATTGCCGCCGATCTGCTCGCCGGCAACCGGATCCGTGCGGCGCGCGAAGTACGCCTTGACGCCGTACTGATAGCGCGTGCCCGCAAAGACCTTATGCGCATCGTCGTGACCGTCGAGATAGGTCGTTTCGGTCGTGTTGTCCCAGCGTGCGAACGCGGTCCAGCCGCCGGTCGTGGAGCTCCATGCACGGCGATAGATGACGTAACCCGCTGCATCCTCGACCGGTTCCCAGGTGAGCTTGATGCCGTTGGCGACATTCTCAACGGTGGTCTTCGTCGTTGCGGGCAGATAGATCTTGAAAAACAGTTGCTTTTCGCCGGTGTATGCGCCCTTGAAGTAGACGAACAGATAGCCGGTGCCGGGCTGCTTGTTCTCTTTGTACTCGAAGTCGTAGTTCTCGGGATCGATCACGGTCTCGCCGTCCTTTTCATAGACGGTGAACGCCGGCTCATGGATGCCCTTGTCGTGATCCCAGATCACGTACGGGGTCTCGCCCTTGTACTGGACTTCGCCCTCGTTGAACTTGACGATGCCGTCGAAGAGAATGGTATCGGAAACAACGAACGGTTTGAAATCCGCAACCAGCTTATGCGAAACGGGCTTAGCAGCATCGCCGGTCTCAAGATAACCGCCGTCGGCAAGCGTAAACGCGATTTCATCGCCCGCTTCCAGATCTTCGGAAAGCTCAACATACAATGTCAGGATCGGCGTTTCATCTTCGAAAACAAGCGCGTCATTACCGTCATTCGCAATTGCGATGACAAACTTTCCGGCCTCAGTACCATTGACCACGGTCCAGCCAGCGTCAGCCGCCCAATAATCTTTGACTGTCACTTGATCCGGATTGTACTGCAGCTCAAACTTCAAGCCATACAGCTGTTCCTCGGCTGCACCGTTCAATGTAACCTTAACCACAAGACGGTGTACGTCGCCTTCCAGAACTTCCATATGGTCGTTCGTCTCGCCGCCCTTGATTACCAGCGTGACGTCCTCTGCGCCTTCCGCGAGCGTCGCGGGGATCAGCGCAAACACCATCATGAGAGAAAGGAGCATTGCCAACAGTTTCTTCATAGGTTCTTTTCCTCCTGCTGAATTGTGCGGGCCGCCCGGCGGGTTATTGTTCGAAAATTCGATCAAATATGTTCGCCGTCGCGAAACCTCGTGCGTGTCGATCTGTGAGCATAGTATTGTTCACAATATCGTCATAATTACTGCTATATCATAACACACTCTTTTCGTATTTGCAAGCGTTCCCGCAAAAAAATATACAGACGGCAAAAAACGGAATCTTCCGTACGGCCGGAACAGACCGTTCTGCGCGGCGCCGATCATCTTCCCATTGAAAAAGCGCCCTCCGAAGAAGGCGCTGTGTCCGTTATGAAAGGAAAAAGCCGACGATCGCGAAAATGACGCCGAACAGCATCAATCCCGCCATGACCCAGGAAATGATTCGAATCGTCCGCTGTTTCATCCGAGCGCTCCCTTATACGCGTAGATCGCATCCTCAATTTTCAGGTCGGAAAGCCACTGATCCATGCGATACTGCTGCTCCACGGAAGCGCGCATATCCGGGAAATAGTCGATTTTGATCACGCCGTGATCGCCGTCGTAGCACATATTGCCCTCGGCGCGGCGGAACAGATACGCGGTCACGGTCGACGTGCCGTCGTCCGCCACCGTCGGTTCCTCCACGTAGTTGCCGATCTCACCGACCGCAAGCCCGTTGATGACCGCAAACGCATCGTCCGAGGTAAACAGACCGGAATGATCCTTTTCCGCAACCGGATACGGCGCAGTCATGATCGTTTTGAATGTGTCCATATTCTCATCGGAAGCCATCAGCTCGTCGAAGGAACGTTCGCCGCTCATAACCGCAGAGATAGCTTCGTTCATCTCCACATCGGAACCCTTTTCGAGCTTGATGTAATCGACGTAGACAAAGCCCTCGGGCACGTACATCATCGGCGTGCTGTAGCCGTACTGATACATCACAAGGTTATACCAGAACTGTCCTTCGAGGTAGTTCGACTTTTCCGTGCCGTCCTCATTCTTCGTCGTCATCGTTTCCCCAACGATCTTGCGGTAGTAATCGACCAGCGTATCCTCATCGATGCCGCTGCCGTTTGCCTCGTAATAACCCGCGATCGCCTGACGGTAGTATTCGCCTTCCGTATTCCGGCGAATGAACGCGCGATACTCATTCTCACTCATGCCGAGCCGCTGGAAGTAGCTGTCGATCTGTTTTTCCAGAGCAGTCTTGGAATAGGTGCCGTTGCTGATCAAGCTGTCCGCGTAGTACTTCTCGATCGACGCGATCTGATCGTCGGCCGCTTTTTTGCTTGCCGCAATCTGCTCTTCGGTCAGCGAGAGGCCGAGCGCCTTCGCTTCCTTTTCATAGACCTTCATCATCAGGATCTCTCGCGCGCAGTTCTCCTGCAGTGAGCGGATCTGATCGTCGCTGAACGTCGTGCTCGTGTAACTGGAGCTGACCATGTCGAACATGGTCTTGTACTCTGCAAAGCTGATGCGTTCGCCGTCCGCGCTTGCCGCCGTCGCACTTCTCTGGAAGCAGTTCATGCCTGCGCCGTCCTTCTGCAGCGCAACCGCCAGGAAGATCGCCGCCGCGATCACGAGAACCGCGATCACGCCGATCAGAATGTTGCGCGTCGTTTTTTTCTTGCCGTAAACGTTTGCCATATCGTTTCTCCTCGTATTCGGAATGAAATCCTATGAATCATACTCTTTTCCGCGCCGCTTGTCAACCGTTTCCTTGTTCGGGAAGCAGCCGTAAAAATGCTGCCATGCCGCCGGTCCTGCCCTTGTCGCGCCGATGCGAGTACAGCCGTTCGTCCTCGAACGTACAGACGCCCATCAAATGGATGTGCTCCGGCAGGATCCCACATTCCAGGAACTGCGCCGTCGCGACCTGCCAGAGATCGACCGTCGCGCGGCCGCGTGCGTTTTCGCCGAGCAGATCGCATTGCGGGAACGCGATCACAAAGCTTTCCGCCACGTCGTCGCCGACCTCGAAGCACTTCGGGCAGATCGACGGTCCCACGCCGCACACGATGTCCTTCGGATCCGAACCGCAGGCGGTCTGCATCGTTTTGATGACCTCTGCGCCGATGCGGTCCAACGCACCGCGCCAGCCCGCATGACAGAGCCCGATGCCTTTTTTCACGGGATCATAGAAATAGAACGCCATGCAGTCGGCATGCCCGGTGATCAGTGTGACCTCCGGGTCGTCGGTCACAAGCCCGTCGCAGTACGGAAGCGGATCTCGGTCATACCCTCTCCGGCAGTCGAACCGGTTTACGCACAGCACCGTCGTGCCGTGTTCATAGGCATCCATGACCATACTTTCCAGAGGGATTCCCGCCGCGTCGCAGAAGATACGGTAATTCTCCATCACGTTCTCGCGCTGCTCGGGACGGGTAAAGCTCAGGTTCAGCGAGGAAAAGCACCCCTCGGAAACGCCGCCCGTGCGTGCCGAGAAGCCGTGGTCGATGCCCGGGTACGCCGAAAACGCCGGGATCGTATAGATACCGACGCCGTTTACTTCCCGATACGCGTGCTCCGGAACGATCGAGCGATAGATACGGATGAATTCTTCGCGCGTCATTTCTCGTCCAGCAGCCGCTGCAGCTCCTTCATGAAGGTCTGCGTGTCCTTGAATTCACGGTAGACGGACGCGAAGCGCACGTACGCGACCTCGTCCACGTCGCGGAGTTTCTTCATGACCATCTCGCCGATCTCCTTCGTCGAGATCTCGGCGTCCAGCGAGTTGTTGATCTCGCGGCAGATCTCGTCGACCAGACGGTTCTGCACGTCCGCGGGAATCGGGCGCTTCTCGCACGCCTTGCGGATGCCGACCGCAACCTTTTCGCGCTCAAACGGCTCGCGCCGCCCGTCGCGCTTTACGACCATGACCGGGTTCTCCTCGATGCGCTCCCACGTCGTGAACCTGCGCCCGCAGCCGATGCATTCCCTGCGCCGACGGATCGCGCTGAAGTCCTCGTTCGGGCGGGAGTCGATGACCTTGCTGTCTGTTCCTCCGCAATACCGGCATTTCATAATGGTTTCCCTCCTTATCAACAGCCTGTCCCGAGTATTCATTGGGCATTCCATGATAGAACAGTATACCATACGAAACGCCGCGTGTCATGCGGCTGCATCCCATGCGGGCGCGAATTTACGAATTGTTCAAATTAAGGCAGCTCGACCAATATGACGTCCTCGCCCCATTTTCTGATCTTTGTGAACGGGATCACCGTCCCGTCCTTCCCTTTCAGCAGTCCGAACATGCGCGGCGCGCCGGGTACGACGATCGCCTGCACCTCGCCGGTGCACGGATCGAACGCGAGATCGCATACGTTCCCGTACCGTTCCCCCGTGCACACATTGATGACCTCCCTGCATTTCAGTTCCGAAAACAGCATCCTCATTCCTCTCCTCTCTGTGATCATAAGTTCCATCGGCGTTTTCCGACCTCCGTCTCGTTTAGACAGATTATGCGCTGCCGCATGCGAAAAGAACGGGAATCCTGCGGCGCGGCTTGACTTTCGCAGCGCAAAAATGATATGATTATATATAAAGCAATGAAAGGAAGTAACGTTTTGAGCAGAGCGGAAGCGGTCGAAGCATATCGCGCGGCACATAAAAAAGCGCAGAAGACCTATCGGGAGGACGCGGAGCACGGGCGCTGGCCCTATCCGCAGGTGCTGGACGATCTTCTGGACGGAAAGAGCATCGCCGGACGCATCGAGCTGGGCGTAATGAACGTCCCCACGGACCGCATCGTCGGCACGGTCAGCGCGGGACGGCGCTCCGTCTTTTCGCGCGATTTCATGCCGCTGCCGGAGATGAACACCGAGTTCGGCGCGAAATGGACCGCGCTGTGCGAAGCGCATCTAAGCGACGAGGGCATCCGCGACCCGATCCGCTGCTACGAATACTACGGCGATTTCTACGTGCAGGAGGGCAACAAGCGGCTGTCCGTCATGCGGTATTTCGACGCGCCTTCGATCCCTGCTTCCGTTATGCGCATCGTGCCGGCCTACGCCGACGATCCAAAAACGCGGCTGTACTACGAATTTCTCGAATTCTATCATCTCGCCCGCACCTATGCGTTCCGCTTTACAAAGTCAGGAAGCTACCGTAAACTCGTCGCCGCGCTTGGCTTTGAGCCGGACGAAGTATGGACCGAGGAACAGCGGCGGCGCGTGCTCTCCGATTACACGCAGTTTTCCGAAGCCGCGGCGCGCGTGAAGTTCCCGGAGGGCGTTACGCTTTCCGACGCATTCCTTTCCTGGATATCGCTGTATTCGCACAACGATTTTACCGCGCTCTCCCCGGAGACGCTGCTTGCCTCTCTGAATGCAAGCGTTCAGACGCCCGAGGCGGACGTGACCGTCGCGACCGAAGCGGAAACGGAGCCCGCCGGAAAGACGCTGCTCTCCCGGCTTTATAATGCCATGTTCCTGCCGACGCAGCTTTACGCCGCGTTTATTCACGAATTCTCCCCGGAACAGTCGGGCTGGGTCCGCGGGCACGAAAAGGGACGCCTTTATGCCGAGGAGCAGCTTGCGGACAAGGTCACGACAAAGGCATACGTCGTGAGCGAAGAAGCGGACGCCGATGCGCTCTTTACAAAGGCAGTTTCGGACGGCGCGCAGGTGATCTTCGCGACGACGCCGTCTTTGATCGACGCGTGCCGCCGCGCCGCCGCCGCGCATCCGAACGTCAAGATTTTAAACTGCTCGGTCGCCATGCCCTACCCCGGCGTGCGCACCTATTACAGCCGCATCTATGAGACCAAATTCCTCGCGGGCGCGATCGCGGGCGCGTGCTCGCACAGCGACCGGTTGGGTTACGTCGCCGCCGCGCCGATCTTCGGCGTTCCCGCAAGCGTCAACGCGTTTGCGCTCGGCGCGCGTCTTGTGAATCCGCGCGCGGTCGTCAAGCTCCGCTGGTCGTGCACGGAAGCGGACCCGCTCGCCTCGCTCATCAAGGACGGCGTGGACGTCGTCAGCAATCACGAATGGTTTGCGCCGGAAGCGCCGCAGGCGCCCTACGGGCTGATCCGCATCCAAAGCGGCGGCGTAAAGGAGCCGCTTGCCGCGACCTTCTGGAACTGGGGCGCGTTCTATGAAAAGCTGCTCAAAGATATCCTGCTCGGACACTGGGAGGATGAAAGCGCGAACCGCAGCGCCGCCGCGATCAATTACTGGTGGGGTCTGATGAGCGGCGTGATCGGCGTCACGCCCTCCGAAAAGCTGCCGGAAGGCGTCAAAGCGCTCGTTGAAGCGCTGAAAAACTCGATCGTCGACGGACGGCTTGATCCGTTCCGCCGCGTCATGTCCGATCAGGAAGGCATCGTGCGCAACGACGGCAACCGCTGGCTGTCGCCGTCCGAGATCCTGCATATGGATTGGCTGAGCGATACGATCGAGGGCAGGATCCCCGCGTTCGACGAGCTGCTGCCGGTCGCGCAGGGCATTGTGCGTCTCTTGGGCGTTTATCGCGAAACGATCCCGCCGGTAAAGGACGGTCCGATCCTATGAAAATTTTGCTGATTTCCGACGAGGAAGATCCCGCTCTCTGGGATTACTACCGTCCCGGACGGCTTTCCGGGTACGATCTCATTCTGTCCGCGGGCGATCTCAAAGCTGAATACCTCTCCTTTCTCGTCACCATGGCGAACGTGCCGGTGCTTTACGTGCACGGCAATCACAACGGAAGCTACGACCGCTTTCCGCCGGAGGGCTGCGACTGCGTCGAGGATCAGCTCGTGACGATCAACGGGCTGCGCATCCTCGGGCTCGGCGGCTGCGCCGTGTACAGCGGCGAAAAGCACCAGTACACCGAGCGGCAGATGGAACGCCGCATCCGTCGGCTGAACCACGCGGTCAAAAAAGCCGGCGGCGTGGATATCGTGCTCACGCACTGCCCGCCGAAGGGATACGGCGACGCGGACGATTACGCGCACCGCGGGTTCGAGGCGTTCCTGCCGATGCTCGACAAATGGAAGCCGAAAGCGCTCGTGCACGGGCACGTACACATGGCGTACGGAATCCCGCGTGAGCTCACCTATGGCAACACCCGCATCATCAACGCATGGCAGCGCTTTACGTTGGAAATAGACGCGCCGGAAAGCGCACAATAAGATGCTTTTCCGGGATGTTCTGTCAAGAGGCATTTCAAAGCACAGTCCGTATTGAACGGCTGTGCTTTTTCGTTGTGTTTTATCGGAGTCTGTGATAGAATGAACGCACGAAATCGGGATTTGCGGAGGTTGATCCGATGAGATACGGGATCATTACAGATATACACAACAATGTGACAGCCCTGCGAGCCGTATTGAAACAGTTGGATCGGATGAATTGCGACAGCATCATTTGCTGCGGGGATATCATCGGTATCGGACCCGATCCCGAAGAAACGGTTCAGGAAATGATCCGTGTTCCGGGATTGATTGCCGTGAGAGGAAACCATGAGAATTATTTGCTGGAAGGTATGCCGACAGAATGTCCCAACGAAGAGAATATGAGCTTCGGCGAAATGGAACACCACAGATGGGAGCATCATCTGTTATCCGAAGAATCCGTCGCGTTTCTTCGCAGCCTGCCGAAAAGAATTGATTTTATCTCCGAAGGACTCGACATATCTGTTATGCATTCCTGTATTGATCGGAACGGTCATTATTCTGGATCTGTCAAAAACCCCGCCGAAAACGATTTACGGACCATGTTTGCCGATGTAAACAGCGACATCATCCTATATGGACACGATCATACCCGAAATATCTGCGGAGGCGATAAACTCTATATCAACGTCGGTTCTCTCGGCTGCCCTTCAAAGGAGCATACGCTTGCCCGGGCAGGCGTCCTGGACGTTGAAATCGGCAAAGCCGAGATTACATTGATCGACGTCGCGTATGATGTTGATGAAGTGATCCGGAAAATAGACGCACTGAAATACCCTGATGCGGCGTTCATTAAGAAAGTTTTTTACGGCCTTTGAAAAGCAGTTTTGATGCGGTTTGTCGGAATCATACAGATGCAGACCTTCCGGGAAACAATTCCTTTTCGGGAGGTTTTGTTGTCAGAAGCGTGCATATCGTCTCCGTATGATGATGTACAAGATTGCTCTTCGGAGCTTTTTTCTTTGTCCCGGTTTCTTGACACGCCGCCCGCGCGCGGCGTATAATTATATATATTCTTTTGTGTGAGAATGCGTATGACGGATCAATTCACCAGAACAAAACTGCTCATCGGCGACGACGGCATTGAAAAGCTTAAAGCTTCGCGCGTCGCGGTGTTCGGGCTCGGCGGCGTGGGAAGCTACGTCGTCGAAGCGCTCTGCAGAAGCGGCGTCGGCACGCTCGATATCATCGACGACGACGTGATCGCGCTATCGAACCTCAACCGGCTTCTGTACGCGACGCAGGAGAACGTCGGACAGCCGAAAGCCGAGGTCGTGAAAGCGCGGATCACCGCGATCTGCCCCGACACGGTCGTGCACGCGCACCGCTGCTTTTATCTCTCCGAGACGGCGGACCGGTTCGATTTTACGCAGTATGACTACGTTGCGGACGCGATCGACACGGTCTCCGGAAAGCTCGGGCTCGTCCTGCAGGCGCACGAAGCAGGCGTTCCGATCATCAGCGCGATGGGCGCGGGCAACAAGCTGGATCCCACCGCGTTTGAGGTCGCGGACATCTCAAAAACGAGCGTGTGTCCCCTTGCGCGGGTCATGCGGCGCGAGCTTCGAAAGCGCGGGATCGAGCATTTGAAGGTCGTGTATTCAAAGGAGCCGCCGATCGAGCCCGCGGAGACGGAGCCGGACGGAACGCACCAAAAGCGGCAGACGCCCGGAAGCTGCGCGTTCGTACCGTCGGTCGCGGGGCTCATCATGGCGGGCGAGATCATCCGCGATCTTTGCGGGATCCAACGAAATTGAATCGAGCGGCTTTGCCGCAGAAAAGGAGGGATTATGGCGGGTCCGATGGGCGGTCCGATGGGACCGCGCGGTTTTTTGACCGATGAAGAGAAACAAAGCATGCCGAAGGTGAGCTGGACGCTCATCAAGCGCATTCTGTCCTATCTGAAACCGTACTGGTTCCAGTTTCTGCTCGTATTCTTGACGATCCTCGTTTCCGCGGGCGTGGGACTTCTGCCCAGCATCATCACGGGCCGGATTGTGAACGAGGCGCTGGTCGGCAAGGACATGAAGCTCCTCGTCCAGCTTCTGATCGCCGCGTTCGTCACGCTGACCGTGTCGCAGGTGATCGGCGTGCTCGAAAGCTACATCAACGCGTGGATCTCGAACAAGATCATCTATGATATGAAAAACCAGATGTACAATCATCTGCTTTCCATGCCGCACGCGTTCTTCACCACCGAAAAGCAGGGCGACATCATCACGCGCATGAACAGCGACATCGGCGGCGTTTCGAGCGTCATCTCCGGCACGCTGACAAGCATCGTGCGCAACATCGTCGTTGTGATCACCACGCTCGTCGCGCTGTTCACCATGAGCTGGCAGCTTGCTTTGGTCGGCATCGTGGTGATCCCGCTGCTGATCATACCGACGCGCTCCGCCGGCAAAACGCGCTGGAAGCTCGCGAGCGAAAGTCAGGCGAAGCACGACGAGATGAACCAGCTCGTCAACGAAACGCTTTCCGTCTCGGGCTCGCTGCTCGTCAAGCTGTTCACGCGCGAAAAGCGCGAGCAGCAGCGCTTTGAAACGATCAACGACGAGGTCACGAAGCTCTCCATGAAGGAGCAGCGCAGCGGCAAGTGGTTCATGGTGCTGATGGGCATGTTCACCGAGATCGGTCCGCTGCTCATCTACTTCGCCGGCGGATACTTCATCATCACGAAGACCGATCCCACGCTGAACGTCGGTATCATCACGTCGACCGTCATGCTCATCAACCGGCTCTATCGCCCGGTGCAGTCGCTCCTCAACATCCACGTGGACTTTACGCGATCTTTGGCGCTGTTTACGCGCATCTTCGACTACTTCGACCTGGTCCCCGCGATCAAGCAGCCGGAACACGCAAAGCGCCCGATCCTATCCGGCGCGGACATCCGCTATGAGCACGTCGAATTCTCCTACTCGCCGGATAAGCCCCTGCTTTCCGACGTCGACTTCACCGTGCCCGCCGGAAAAATGTACGCCATCGTCGGTCCGTCCGGCTCCGGCAAGAGCACGGTCGTGAACCTGCTCCCCCGCCTCTACGACGTCGTCTCGGGCAGCGTGAAGATCGGCGAAACCGACGTGCGCGACTTTGACCTGCATTACCTTCGAAAGAGCATCGGCGTCGTCACGCAGGATTCGTACCTGTTCAACGGCACGATCCGCGAAAACCTGCTCTATGCAAAGGAGACGGCGACCGAGGCGGAACTCCTCGACGCGATCCGGAAGGCGAACCTCACCGAGTTCATCGAAAACCAGCCGAACGGGCTCGATTCGATCGTCGGCAACCGCGGGCTGAAGCTCTCCGGCGGTGAGAAGCAGCGGCTTTCGATTGCGCGGATCATCCTCAAAGACCCGAAGATCCTGATCCTCGACGAGGCGACCTCCGCGCTCGACTCGATCTCCGAAAACGCGATCCAGGACGCGCTCGAAACGCTGATGCAGGGACGCACGTCCATCGTCATCGCGCACCGGCTCTCGACGATCCTCAAAGCGGACCGCATCCTCGTCGTTGCGAACGGCACGATTTGCGAGCAGGGAACGCACGACGAGCTGCTTGCAAGAAACGGCATTTACCGCGAGCTGTATGAAACGCAGTTCCGGAAGGTCATCGAGTACGAAGCCGAGAAAACGGAATAAAACAGGAAACGAAAAAGGACTTCCTTCGGGAAGTCCTTTTTGATTTGGGAGATTAGAATTTTGGGGGAATCAGACGATGCCCTGCGCCAGCATGGCATCCGCAACCTTCTTGAAGCCCGCGATGTTCGCGCCTGCAACGAGGTTGTAGCCGAGGCCGCACTCCTCCGCCGCTTCGACGGATGCCTTGTGGATATTGACCATGATGCTGTGGAGCTTCTCGTTGACTTCCTCTGCGCTCCAGGAGAGACGCTCGGAGTTCTGGCTCATTTCAAGACCGGAAACCGCAACGCCGCCCGCGTTGACCGCCTTGGACGGAGCAACGATGAGACCCTGATCCATCAGATAGAACAGCGCGTCGTTGGTCGTCGGCATGTTTGCGACTTCGATGTAGTACTTGATGCCGTTTGCAACGATCTTCTGCGCGGAATCCATGTGCACGTCGTTCTGCATTGCGCACGGCATGACGATGTCAACCTTGCGGCCGAAGGGCTTCTCACCCGGGAAGAACTCGACGCCGAACTTGTCCGCATAGTCCTGCACGCGGTTGCGGCGGGATGCGTTCATCTCGAGCATGTAGTTGATCTTCTCCTCGGTGACGACGCCGTCCGGATCGTAGATGTAGCCGTCCGGGCCGGAGAGCGTGACGACCTTTGCGCCGAGCTCCGCCGCCTTCTTGGTGACGCCCCATGCGACATTGCCGAAGCCGGAGACCGCGATGGTCTTGCCCGCGATCGTGTCATGCTCATGCTTGAGCACTTCGCAGAGGTAGTAGACCGCGCCGAAACCGGTCGCTTCCGGACGAATCAGGGAGCCGCCGAAGCTGAGGCCCTTGCCGGTGAGAACGCCGTTCTCGTACGCATTGCGGATGCGCTTGTACTGACCGAACATGTAGCCGATCTCACGACCGCCGACGCCCATGTCGCCTGCCGGAACGTCCACGTTCGGGCCGATGTGACGATAGAGCTCGGTCATGAAGCTCTGGCAGAAACGCATGATTTCCGCATCGCTCTTGCCGGTTGGATCGAAGTCCGCGCCGCCCTTGCCGCCGCCCATCGGGAGCGAGGTCAGGCTGTTCTTGAAGGTCTGCTCAAAGCCGAGGAACTTCATGACGGACAGGTTGACGTTCTTGTTGAAACGGATGCCGCCCTTGTACGGTCCGATCGCGCTGTTGAACTGCACGCGGAAGCCGCGGTTGACGCGGACTGCGCCCTGATCGTCCACCCACGGTACGCGGAACTCGATGACGCGCTCCGGCTCGACCATGCGCTCGAGAAGACCTGCCTTCTCGTATTCGGGATGACGGGAAACGATGACTTCCAGAGATTTCAGAACTTCTTCAACGGTCTGAAGGAATTCCGGTTCGTTCTTGTCGCGGCGTTCGACGTCCGCGAGGACACGTTCGATATAGCTGTTCATAGGTCCTCCGAAAATTGATATTTTTGGGACAATTCCCAACAGATTCATGATACCACTTTGCGCATAAAAGTCAACCGACACGCCTGCCGTTTTCCCGCCAAAAACGAAATATATTTTTTCCGCCGCGGGCGGTCCGGCAGGGGAGGGCCGAGGCGTTTCTTCCTATGTAACGAAACCTTATATATAACGGATCCGTTATAACGAATACCGGTTCCGTTACCGTAAAAGAAATATAAATAATACCGGATCCGTTACCGTAAGAATACCGGATCCGTTACCGTAAGGAACAGAAAATAAAATACCGGTTCCGTTACCGTAAGGGAACGGAAAGATACCGGATCCGGTATTCTTTTTCATCTTCTCTCTGTACCGGAAAACGGCGCGTTTGCGCCCGTTTCGGTCCGAATTGTGTCAAATTCGCTCCAATTGCGAAAAAACGCCCGAAAACAGGGCGTTTTTTTGTGACGAAAATCGTTTGAAAAAAGGTAAATTTCGCGTCTGGTTTCATGCCATACTGGGACCGAAGAAAAGGAGGAACCCTTTATGGCGATTTATCACAACAGACAAAAGCACCATTACGCGGCGGTCGACGCCGCCATCATCCGCGAAAACATGCTGTCGCTTGCGGCGCTCGGACTGCTGACGGTGCTGCTCGACCGTCCCGCCTGGTGGGAGGTGCATCCGACGGAGCTTGCGCGGACGCTGTCGATCGACGAACACGCGCTTGCGCCGCTGTTCGCGGAGCTCGAACAGAAGGGCTTTGTGCAGCTGCGCTGCGGCAAACGGGGGCGATGCTACGACGTGTACGAGCGCCCGCAGATCAGGCGCGCATCCGTACCTATGCCGCCGGTCGAACCGGCGGAGAAGCCCCTTTCGAATCTGCCGGAGAAGCCCGTTTCGAACCTGCCGGAAGCCGATCCGCCGGAGGAGCCCCTATCGAACATGCCGGAACTCGACTGGCCGGACAAGCCGGTGCCGGGACAGCCGATGAGCGACCGCAACCGCGCCTATGCGCTGCAGCTCATCCGCGAGCGATTTCCGATCGTTGCGAAGAAATGCGATCTGAACGACGCGATCAGGGATCCGCGGGTCCCGGGACGTTTTTCGCCGCGAGACGGTTGACGGTGTCGACCGCGGGGGAATAGGAGTCGCCGTTTTGGGCGATAAAGGTGATGCCCGTGATCGTCATGTTCTTCGGGTAGGGGCAGAGGAAGTATTCGCGCGCCGACGAGCGCTGCTGCCCGCCGAGGCGGGAAAGGACGGTTTCGAGCGGCAGCTCCATCGCAAAGGAGACGCCGTCCTGCGACGCCCAGTGCACGGTGCCCGAACCGGACGAAAGCGAGAGCTTCACTTCCTTCACCGGCACCGGTCCGTTGTCGTAGTAGGGCGACGCGCCGAACACGCAGTTCTGGTCCTCGATCGGATCGTAGACCGTGTTGATCGCATACGGATCGTAGCCGGTCGTCTGCCAGAGGATCGTGCCGTCCTTGTAGAGGAACAGCTCGGGACCGGTCTCGCCCTCGAATTCGTACTGCGCAAGGAGATACGCCTCGTCGGTCGGCTCCTCCTCGCTGAAGGAAAACGGCGCATACCCGCAGAGCCACAGCGTTTGCGGCTCCGTGCCGCCTGCTTTGAGCCAGGCAAGCACCGCGTCGGCATAGCGCTGGATTTCGCCGTCACTGAGATTGCAGAGGTTCGTCACGGTTGTTCCGGCGACCGGCGTCGGCGTCGGGCGCGGCCGCGTCAGCGCATCGAGGTCTTTGCGGATCGCCGCCGCTTCTTCGGCGGTCAGCGCCTGCAGCTCCGGCACGTTGTCGCGGATCGGGAAGGTGTAGCTTGCTTGCGAGGTGACGAGCAGCAGCGTGCGGTTCAGGATGGACGAGGGATCGGATGCGCCGTCCGTCACAAGGTAGTATTCCGTCAGCCGGTCAAGGTGCCTGCTGGTTTCAAACGGTTTGCGCTCCTCCTCGGTCGTAAGAAGCGCGCCGAACTCCACGTCGGTGCCGGGCTCGCCGCCGGTGAGATAGCCGGCCTCGATGTGCCCGATCGGTGCGCCGTTCGATTCCGTGTTGGTCCCGAAGACCATCCAGCGCTGCTGTCCGTACACTTCGGCAAGCACGCGCTGCGGTCCCGGCGCGCCGTCGATCGTGCCCCAGAGCACTTCGCCGTCCGCATGTCCCTGGATGCAGTAGAGGTCCGGACCGTCGGATGCTCCGAATTTGCTCTGCGCGAGCACGAGCACGCAGGACATGTAGTTTCCGGTGTCGTCCTGCGGCAGGAAGCTCTCCGTCGATTTCATGCGGATGATCCACAGCTCATCGGGTTCGCTCTCGCCGATCTCGTGCAGGAACGAAAGGATGCAGCGTCCGCATCGCTCGGCGTCCTCCTGCGTATAGCGGCTGTCCTCTGAAACTGCGGCAAGGATCGGCGTGTTCCATTGCGCATCGGGCTCCTGCGAAGCGTAGGGGAGGGCGGTCGATCCCGCGCTCGGAACCGGGGCGACCTCGTTGTGCCGGTTGCCGCGGAACGCGCTCGTCAGCACCAGCAGAAGCGACGCAGCCGCCGCCGTCGCCGCGATCGCCGTCGCCGCAATCCAGAACGGACGGTCGGTCTTCGGCTTGACGCCCGCCTTCTTCAGCGCCTTGTGCACGCCGGTTTCAAAGCTTGCGGGCATGTCGGGAAACAGATTGTTCAGTAAGCGTGTATCGAAAGCATTCATAGTCTGCGCTCCTTGTCCGATAATTGTTCCTTCAGCGCCGTCCGCGCACGGCTCAGGCGGCTTCGCACCGTGCCCTCCGAAACGTCGGTGATCTCCGCGATCTCCGAGCACTTGTAGCCCTCGTAGTAGAACAGCGTGATCGCAAGCCGTTCGTCGGGGCTCAGCGTGTCGAACGCGCGGTTCAGGTCGAGGTCCGGGACCTCCATCTCGTAGCCGGGATCGTGCGCGTCGAGCGGGACCAGCGGATGGCGGCGCCGCAGCAGATCGAAGCACTCGTTTTTCAGAATGCGGATCAGCCACGTGCGGAACAGCTTTTTGTCGCCGAGGGTGGGGAGACGGCGGTACGCCTTGAGCACCGCGTTCTGCGCGGCATCCTCGCAGTCGGTCCGGTTTCTCAGGATCGCGAAGGCGATGCGGAACATCGTCGGCTGCGCTGCCTCGATTTCGCGGGCAAACCAGGCGTCGGTTCGGGCTTTGTTCATGGTGCGAAACGTTCCTTTCGGATGATCATCTGTCTATTAGACGGATCAGCGTCCCGAATTGTTGCAGACTTTTTACAAAAAACAGAAAAATTCTCCGCGCAAGGGCGGAGAATCATATTGCGCGGGAAGAAGCATTTCATCGTACGGTTCATCGGGACGACTCTCCTTCCGTCTCGGCTTTGCCGAACCACCTCCCTCGACAGAGGGAGGTCAACGGGCAGATGCGTTCGGGCGCTCCTTGTCAGGGGAAACCGTCGCGGAGTTCATTTTGAGCTCTCCTTCCGTCTCGGCTTTGCCGAGCCACCTCCCTCGACAGAGGGAGGTCAACGGTCAA
>JAFZIH010000071.1 GCA_017554455.1 Clostridia bacterium
ACGGGAAGTTTTCGTCGGTGTACCGGTCGTACACGACTTACTCACCGTACAGGATGCGGGAGATCTCCTCTTCGATCTCCTCCCGATCATGAAATCCGCCGATCATGCGGCCCTTTTCTTCGCCGTCGAGATAGAAGATCAACGTCGGCGTGCCGGGTACATGGTAGCGTTCCATCATGTCCCAGTCATTTTCAAGGTTGCACTTTGCCCAGTTGATATCGGGATTCTCCTCGACGATCTCGCTGATGATGCGGTCGATCAGTTTGCACGGACCGCACACGGACGTATAGAAGTCCGCGATCCAGAAGCCCTCTTTGACAATCTCGTCGTAATCTTTTGTTGTGGGATATGCGATCATTTCCTTATCCTCCGTAAATCGTTTTGATGACCCGCTCGGTCATGATTGACAACAGTTTCTCCGCAGCTTTCGGCTCCATAGTGGGATCCGTCTCATCATGCAGCACAGCGCGCAGAATGAGGCAATCGCGGATCGTTTCCTTTGCCGCGTCGCGTCTGCTCGCATAAAAGGATTCCTTGCTCGTCGTGCCGAACAGAATGGCGACGTCGGGATAGATTTGCTCGTAGAACGCCCGCATCTCTTCCCTGCCGAGATCGTTTTTCCATTCCTCCAAAGACAGCGTGTCCAGCGAAAAGCGAACGCGAAGCGGCTCGTATTCGAGATCGATGACGGAAACGACGTCCTCTTCAGAAGGCGGTTCCATATTCGCTTCCGCTTTCAGCCGATCCAGAACGCGTCTGCAAAGATTTGCGGCATACTCCGTTCTGAGTTTTCGTTCCGTATAGGTGCGATATGCCGGAAGATCCTCTGCGTCCTCCACAGACAGTTCCTTTACCATTTCGTCGGTCAGCACAGGAACGTGTTTCTTTTCCGCGTTCAGCACCGTGAACCGAACCGGCTCGTCTTTGACCGTAACCGCTGCGCTCTCTCCGACGCGCATACCCAGAAGCCGGTCCTCTACCGTCCGGTCGTACAGGCCGGATCCGACCGTAAGCGCGACCTTTTCCCGGTTGAATTTCGGGAGCTTGCTCACGATGCGAAGCGTCACACGAAAGCCGTTCCCGATCGGCGCATTTCCTGCATCGATGAAGGTCACTCTGCCGCGCGTCAGTTCTTTTTCGATCCTTTTTTCCACATCCGCCGCGGTCGGCGCGTCATTCCAGCCGATCTCCCGCATTGTTTGATTCCAGTCCGGAACGGAATGCAGTTTTGTCTTCATCGTTTACGCCTCCTGCGGCATGTAGTGGGATTGGACGAAGTTGCGGAAGACCGAGCTGGTCTTCGACAGTTCATCCGGCGTACCGGCGGCTTCCAGCTGTCCTTCCTTCAATGCGACGATGTAGTCCGCCCGGGCGATCGCCGACATGCTGTGCGCGATGATGACCGTCGTGCGGTCCTTCATCAGATTCGCAAGCGCTTCGGACACTTCCTTTTCGCTCCTGGCGTCGAGATTGCTCGTGGCTTCATCGAGAAGCAGATAATCCGGGTTGCGCATGATGGCTCTCGCAATCGCGATGCACTGGCGCTGACCGCCGGAGAAATTGCCGCCGTTTGCCTCCACGCGCGTTTCGAATCCGTCCGGCAGCGAACTGACGAGATCCCAGATGCCCGCCTGCTTCGCGACCTCCTCCATCTCCGCTTCGGTGATCTGACGCGTACAGCCGTAGGTGATGTTTTCGCGGATCGTGCCGGAGATCAGCGGACGGTCCTGTGAGACCAGCGCAAACGCCTTGCGCCAGGATTTCGGCTGAAAGTCCGCGGCATTTCTCGTGCCGAACCGCATGGTTCCGGCGTTCGGCTCATAGATACGCTCTAAAAGCTTGAAAAGCGTGCTCTTGCCTGCGCCGTTTTCGCCGATGACCGCGGTCACGCGATGTACCGGGATCGTGCAGGACAGACCGCGGAAGACGTCGCGATCCTTGTAGGAGAAATTCACATGTTCGAACACCAGCGAATCATCCGGCAGTTCCAGCGGGATCCCGGCGTCCGTTTCCTCTTCGGCCTTTAGTACGTTGCTGATCTTTTCAAACGTACCGTCGGCGGCTTTCAGATCGCCGTACGCTGTGATCAGTGCGCTGATGCGGATGCTCGCCATGCTGGAAACGGTATAGAATCCGATGACTTCACCGAGCGAGATCATATCCTTCGCATAGAGAATACTGCCGACGATAAAGGTGATGATGATCAGCGCGATCGGCGTGACGGCAATAAACGACGCCATCAGGTTGTCGCACAGCATCGCCTTGATCGTTGCGCGGTACATCGCCGAAAAGCGCGCCCTGCCGAAGCCGATCTCATTGTCCGACATATTGGTGCTGCGAATGAGCCGCAGATTCTTGACGCGCTCAAGAAGATAGGCGGTTGCGTCCGCCTGCGTCTGGAACAGCTTGTTTTGTGCTTTGAAGACCAGCTTGCCCGAAAGCGCTACGCCGACCGCAACGACGGGAACCAGAATGAGGCACCACAGCGTCAGCGTCCTGCTGAATCCGATCATGCTCTTTACCGCCAGGTAGATGCCGTAAAGCGATGCGAGTGTCATGATGATGACGCCGAAAAACGCGCTTGCGCGGCTGCAGTCGACCGTGATACGGGAAACCAGCGATTCGCCGCTCTCCGCGTCATAGAAGCGCATCGGAAGCCGCAGAAGTTTTTTCCAGAGCTTACTGCGCACGCCGATATTGATGCGTTCCGACAGCAACGCATTGCAGAAGCTTCCGGCTGTCGCCAAAAGCCCGCTGCCGAGCAGCAGTCCGATGTATTTCAGAAGATCCATCGTCTTGAGGTTGCCGTGCGAGTCCACGACCGCGGCGGTCAGGACCGCCGTGCCGATCATGGCGTTTGCCAGCAGAAACTGCGTCACGATGCTGATCAGCATGAAGATCCACGGGACCTTCACGCCGGAAAGTACGGTGCGGAAGGTGTCAAACGGTTTCTTTTTCATGCGCACACCTCCTCGTCGCACAGCACCAGCGAGCGGTACGCTTCGCAGCGCTGCATCAGTTCTTCCGGACTGCCGGAATCTTTCACTTGCCCGTCCTCCATGTAGATCACATTGTCCACCTGCGCCAGCAAGCGGAGATCGTGCGTGATCATCAGCTTGGTCTTGCCGGGGAACAGATCAATGATCATCTGCTGAATATTCATTGCTGACATGGCGTCGAGCGCGGACGTCGGCTCGTCCAGCAGCATGACCGGCTTTTGCTTCAGTAACTCGCGGGAAAGCACGATGCGCTGCCGTTGTCCGCCGGAAACCGACGTGCCGCTGATGTTGATGCCTGCGTCGAATCCATCCGGCAGTGCTTCGATGAGTTTCCAAAGCCCCGTCTGCCGGGCAACATTCTCAAGTTCCGCATCCGAAACCTCTCGGTCGATGCCGTAGGTCATCGCCGAGCGGAACGTGCCGCCGAAGATGCCCGCGTCCTGCTGCACATAGGCGAAGTGATCGCGGTACACGCAAAGGTCGTAATCGGTGATGTTCGTATCGCCGATCGAGATCGAACCTTCGGAAGGCGTATAGAGCCGTTCGATCAGGCTCAGAAGCGTCGTTTTGCCGCTGCCGCAGCGTCCGACCAGCGCCGTTGTTTTTCCCTGCGGGATCGTCACGCTGACGCCGTGAAGGACTTCCTTTTCTCCGTAGGCAAAGCGGACATTTTCAAATGCAAGATCGCCATCCCTGACGATTTTCTGTCCATCCCCGTTCTTTTGCGGTTCTTCCTTGGCTTTCAGGATCTCGACCATGCGCGCCGCCGAGCCCTGCGCGGACTTGATGCCGCCCCAGACGCCGACGAGATTGTTGATCTTCGTGATGATCTGCCCCATGAACAGGAAGAACGCAACCCACTGCTGCATGTTGATGATCTTCTGCTGTAAGAGGATCATACCGAATACGACCGGAACCCCGCGCTGCAGGACCTCCATGACGTTGCCTGCAAGGTTTCCGACCGCCGATACCTTGGCAGCACGGATCTTTGCATCGTACAGTCCCTGCGCCGCGTTGAGTCCGTTTTCCTCTTCCTTCTTTTCGTTCGTGTAGGAGCGGATCAGATAGATATTGGAAACGCGCTCCGCAAGGTACGCGGTCAGCTTCCCGATCCGTCCGAAGATGCCTGCGTTGACCTCGTACTGCCAGCGGCCGAGCACAACCACATACGCCACATTCAGGGGGATCAGGATCAGCACGGAAATCAAAAGCCGCCAGTCATAGCTGTTCAGCGTCAGGCAGACCTTGACAAGGTAGTAAACCGCCGGGATCAGGGAAACGAGCTGCGAGATCAGCGACTTGACCGCCGTCTCCGTATCGTTCGTCAGCGTGCTCATCAGGTTTGCGGGATCGCGCGTATCATAGTACGCCATATCAAGCCGCAGCATTCTGCCCCACAGCGTATCCTGCGCGCGGCGCACCGCAGCCGACGAGACCCAGCTCGTCAGGATCAGCGAGCCGAACATCAGCGCAAAGTTCAGAACGTTGTACACAACCGCTTCGCCGAGCGCTTTTCCGGTAAACTCGCCGGAGAACAGTGCGGAAGTGCTGACCGGGACATACGCCATGACCTCGGAATACCCCATCTCCACGATAAATGCCACGGCGATGGCGATCCACGGAAGTCGGATATAGGGAATCAACCGGAAATATGATTTCCAGTCGCCTTTGCCGAAGTCCCTGTTTCGCGTTCGTTCGGTTTTCATAGGTAATCCCCCTTATGAAATACCCTTCCCGGCAAACACGCGGGAAGGGATGTCGTCTATGCTTTGAATTATTCCAGCGGCATCAGCCCGGAAGCCGACATATTGTCGATCCAGGTTTTCAGATCGGGGATAAACGATTCCATCGCCGTAAAGAACGCAGCGTCGGACGTTGCGATCACGACATTGCCGTCCACCTTATCGGCATCCACAAGCGTCTTGTACGCTTCTGCGTTTTCGGGCGTGTCGCAAACCGTGACTTCATACATGTAAACGCCCTTGCCGTCCTTGCCGTAAAAAACCACAAACGTGTGTCTCACGCCGCGTGCATAGTTTTCGTCGCTTTCAAGCGTCGGCGCATACAGCGCAGTACGCTGATCGTACTCCACACCTTCGGGATCCTGAATGGTGTACATGTCCATCAGGTTCAGTTCGTTCGAAGCAGCTTCCGCCTCGGTTCCGTTGTCAGTCGCTGCGGGTGCTTTGCATGCAGCCAGCATGCCGACCGTCATCATCAATACCATCAGAATTGCAAGCAGCTTTTTCATGTTTTTTCTCCTCATAAAAATGAATGTAATACGGTCATCCCGTGATAAAAATATAGCATCCGCGCCGAGCCCATGTCAACGCGGATGCGCCATCCTGTCGATCGGAAAAGGTATCCTGTCGGTATTCCGTGGAATCGGGCAGGATCAAAGGTGCATGCTGTTCTGCAGAATAAACTCTTTCAGCTTTGCATACTTATTCCGGCTGACCGGAACGGTACCGCCGTCGTCCAGCAGCGCTTCGTAGGACGTTCCGAACTTGACCGTATTCACCTGCCGGATTTTCGATACCGGCACCAGATAGGACTGATGCGTACGGAAGAATCCGTGCCCCGAAAGCAGAGTTTCCAGTTTGTCCAGCGTATACGTGACGCGGTGCACCTGACCGTTTTGACAGTACACCTGACAAAGATTGCCGTTCTTTTCGATATAACGGATCTCCTCGGCGGAAATCATGGCAAAGCCCGTGCTCGTCTCGATCACAAGTTGTTTTGTGCCGCTGTCCTTTCTGCGCTTTTCGTATCGGAAAAAGGTCCGCTCAAGCCGCATCGCGTCCACCGGTTTGACCAGGAAATCGAACGGTTCATAGTCATAGCTCTTCGCGCCGAAATCCACGTGTCCCGTAAGGATCACCACCGTCACCGAAGGATAGGTCCGTTGGATATACCGGCAAAAGGTGAATCCGTCGCTGCTTTGAAGCTCTATGTCCAAAAAAGCGAGATCGATCCGGGTCGTCTTCAGGATGCGCATTGCCTCCTCGACCGTGTACGCACAATGGATCGACGTCTCCGGCACGAAGTTCGCGATCGTACGGCGCGACAGTTCCAGCGACGGTTTTTCATCGTCAAGAAGCAGTACCTCCGTTTTGTCTGTCTGCATGTCAGCTCTCCTTCTCTTCCGATATCATTCTCACGGGAACGGATGCGGCGAAATGTACGACGTCCCCCTCCGTCCAGACGGATACATCGCCGCCTTTTTCGTTTGCAAGCGCTTTGATGCTGCTTAGGCCCACGCCGTCGTGCCCCTGTTTTGTCGTAAATCCCTGCCGGAAAATGTCGCTTTGCCGCGCCTGAAACGCTTCCGGGTCCGTCACGCGGTTGGAAACGCGCATTACGTCATATTCGCCGCGTTTGAAGATCGAAAGCTCGATCTCCCCCGGTTCCGGCTGCTGTGATAGTTCGTCCAGCGCGTTCTGAAGGAGGTTCCCGATCAGCTTGTTCGTTTCATACGCGGTCGTGACGACGTTTTTGAGATCGTCGCGGATGTCCATAACGAGCTTGATGCCGTTCTGCGCGCAGAGGATGCGGTAGTTGTGGATCAGCGCGGCAACAGCCGGGTCCTTTACAGGAAGCACTTCGTTCATCCGGTTCGTATCCTGCACAAGCGCGTTGACGTAGCTGCGGCATTCATCCCATTTTTCCTGTGCGATCAGGCTCGCGACCGTCTGCACGTGCAGGTTGTAGTCATGTCTCTGCGAACGCACGACGTTCATGAACGTATTCATGTCATCGTGATATGCGTTCTGCGCCTCGTTCTGCTCCCGGTCGCGTCCGCCGGACACCAGCAACGTCATCAGCAGGATCCCCATCCAGAATACGGCCGCGCACAGCAGGATCCGTGCGATCCGAAGCCATGTGCCGGATGCATCGAGCCACAGGATCGCAAGCGTCATCAAAAGCACACATACGCCGACGATCGGAACGGCGACGCGGTACAGTCCTTTCGTTTTCCGATGCCAGTCGGTCGGCAGCCGAAGCGAATCGAAGGACAGCAAAAGCGCCGGAACATGCAGAAACAGCAGCACGCAGAACAAAAAGAGGACTATGGCGTCCATTGCGGCGGATAATCCGTCGTAAAGAACCGTCCACAGTCCGTATTGACTGATGCCGACGCACGTCATGATCAATGCGTCAAGAATATTGCGTTTTTCGAGCAAAAGAAACAGCAGCGCCGCCGCGATCTCGCCCGCCGCAAAGCATAGAAGCGTCGGGATCGCGCGTCCCGCAAGCAGGTACATCGCGTCTCCGACGGCAAGCCCGGTCAAAGCAGAAAAGAGGATCGTTTTCGGTTTTGCCCGCAGAAATACACCCGCGGAAGCGGTTGCGATCAAAAGCGCAGCGGACAAAGCCAACATACCGGGATCTTCCTTTCCGTCGGCCGCTGCAAGCGCGGTTTAGTCCGCTTCGCTCTCCGAAAGCGCCTGCTCAATGGCGAGGGACAGCTGATGCGGGCAGGAGTTTGCGCCCTGACAGGCAACGCCCCGCAGCCGATCGGCCACCTCGCGGGCATTCATGCCCTCCGCGAGGATCGCCACGCCCTTTGTGTTTCCGGAACAACCGCCGACAAACTGTACATGATGAACATAACCGTCCACGAGATCGAACGAGATTTTCTGGCTGCATACCCCTTCGGGCGTATATTCCACATGCTTGATCATAGTATAATTTCTCCTTCCTGTTGTGTCAAGGTTTCAGCGATCGAGAGACACCGTTCCGAGTCCCTTCACCGTAAACTGTACGAGAGACCGATAATATGTACGAAGCTTGCCGATCCCGTACTGCAGCCAGTACGATTGCAGCACGTCCTCGCGGAGACCTTCCTGTTCGATCTGCTCATCGGTCTTGTTGAAGATGAGACAGAAATACTCTTTAAACTGCCCGTACTGCTCCTCTGTCGGCTCGGTGCCGTCGTGTTCCGCCAGTGCTTTACCAAGGATCACAACGGAGCAGGTCCGCTTGTTTTCTTCGTAAAACTGCTGATACGCCTCTTCGCGCGTGCGTTTACCGTCGTCGCCGTACGCCTTCATGATCCGCGCATCGGCGTCGCCCTGGATGTTTTTCAGCATGGTCAGCTGCTGGTCATTGAAGCGATCCGCGTCCCTTTTGTCGAGTTCCATTTCCGTCATGGAGAGCACCTGATCGAGCAGGCGGCTCTGCAGCGCGCGGAACACACGGTCCGCGATCTCCGTGCCGTGTTCGGACAGGAACGCTTTCCGGTAATCGTTCAGCGTTGCAATGCCGGGAAGCGCAAGCGCGGCTATGGATGCATCTGTCAGCGGATACTCGATCGGCATCCGGACCGATCTGACCTTCAAAAAAGTCTTCCCTCCGTTGATCACGGCTTCGATCTCCTGCCCCGCCTTGCATCCGATCAGCGCCTTTTCATATTCGGCAAACCTTTTTCCTCCGAGTTCGATGTGGATGATACGGCTGTTGCCGCGCGCATCGACGGCTTCGACCAGCACGTAATCCCCGATTTCGGCGCCGCCCTCGCGATCCGCGATCGAGCGATGCCGATTTAAAAGATCCGCAAAGATCTGTTCGTCCCGCACTGCGATCACGCGCTGCTTTTCGGGGATCTCCAGCCGATTCAGATCCGGCAGACAAGTGACTTTCGAAAAAAACATAAGCCCCGCTCCTTTCTTTACTCATATTGTAAAGGAAACCGCATTCTGTTTGCAAGTCAAAATGGCATTCGGTAGACATATCGGTGCATTCGGTATTCTGCTGTCGCCGCCCGCCGTGTGCGCGATATCAGTCTTGAATAATCAAATCGTAATTGTTTCACCATGAATAGAGCAATGATTTGTGTTCCTTTCAATCGTCAAAGACTGCATCAAGCATTTCCTTCCTGTCTATAATCCCGAATAATTTTTGAGATTTCTTATTTCCATGATACATTGTCCGCCGTTCTCTTTCAAGCGTTGTTTACAGATCCGGTATCCCCCCTCGCCGGAATCTCTCTCCCTCAGATGGTTGCATCCGCCTTGTCTTCTTTTTCCTTATACTCATTTTGCCACACCACCTGTCCCATAAATCGGATAGCAAGGCAAATGACCGATCTTATGCAATAAAAAAGCACGATGCGGTCATCGTGCTTCGTTTTTTTCAAGGAAATCATAGATATAACCGCAGTACTCGGCCCAACAAAAACGGGAAGTTTTCATCCGTGTACTTAATGAAAATCTCCTCCACAACCAAATCGGCACTGTATGGATCTATTGCAACACAATGGATAATATGAACATAAAAACAGTGCGGTTTGGTTGCGAGCGGCACACCGGGTTTCGGTGTGCCGCAAATTGTTTTCTCCCATTGCAACAAAGTCAACTGAGATTACGGGTTCTCTTCGCCAGCGAGCATGCGCAGCGCGTCGGGATCGGAAAGCGTGATCTGTCCTCTGCCGAG
>JAFZIH010000072.1 GCA_017554455.1 Clostridia bacterium
GCCGAACGGCCCGACGCTGCACATCCTTGCCGTGCGCGGGCACGCCGCCCCGCGTCCGCCGCGCGCGCTTTTCGGCTTCACGCGGTTTTTACGCGATCGGGACGGCACGGGCTACTGGCTTCGGCTGACCCCGCTGCCGTAAAAAAACCTCCCCGTTCATCACGCGGGGAGGTTTTGAGGCGCGGCGCGCATCTGGAGAATGAGGGGATAATCGCGCCGTCTCGGTCAGGGTGGACCGGCCTCTTTGCCGTACGGTTTGAGAATCATCAAGCAAAACCGCCGGCAAGCTTTATAAAAATCGAACACAGTGTTGATTTATCAATGGATTTGTATTATTATATAATATAAGAATCGCCGTTTCAATCGACATTATCCGGGAATCTGTCCGATTACGCCGCATTTTCCGGCAATTCTGCAACATTTTCGAAAAGAGGATACGCCATGCACAATCCTGAACACCGCGTCCGGGCAACGAAGAAGCTGCTGCGGGACGCGCTTTTGACGCTTCTCAACGAAAAGCCGCTGCGAAACATCACCGTCAAAGAGCTTTGCGCGCGTGCGGGGCTCAACCGCGGCACGTTCTACGCGCATTACAGGGACGTGTACGATCTGATGGAACAGATCGAAGAGGAGATGAAAACCGCGTTCTTCGCAGCGCTCGAGCCGGTAATGTCCGACGCGGGGCAGCTTTCGCCCCCGAAGATGACGAAAAAGATCTTCGAGTGCATCGAGAAAAACGCCGACCTGTGCCGGGTCGCGATCGGTCCGTACGGCGACAGGGAGTTCACGCGGCGGCTGCTGCGCGAGAGCCGTGAGCGCAGCATTCAAAGATGTCTGCAGGCGTTTCCGAACGCCGAGCAGTGGCAGATCGAGGCGTATTTCACCTTCGTGACCGGCGGCTGCTACGCGCTGATGGAGCGCTGGATCCGGCGGGATATGAAGGAGAACTCCGCGGAACTTGCCGACGCCGCGGAAAAGATCATGGAGATGGGCATCGCCTTTCTGCAGTCGGAGAAATGACCATGCGGTTTACGGATTACATCTTCGATCTCTACGGCACGCTTGCCGACGTCTGCACGAACGAGTCCCCCGCCGTGTTCTGGGAGGGCGCGGCGCGCGACGCGGAAACGCTCGGCGTGCATTACACGGGTGAATCGCTCCGATACCGGTATCTTGCGCTCTGCGCGGACGAGGTGCGTCTGCGCGCGGCGGATGTGCCGGGCGTGCCGATTGCATTTGTCGAGCCGGAGCTCCTCAACGTATTCAAACGGCTGTTGTCCGAATGCGGCGCGGACGATGCGCACGCGGCGACGTTTGCAGCGGCGTTCCGCCGCCGTTCCACGCTGTGGCTTAAACCCATGCCGCACGCGCTCGAAACGCTCGACGCGCTGAGAAACAGCGGCGCGCGGACGTTTCTTCTGTCCAACGCGCAGTCATGCTTTACGATACATGAGCTTGACGCGCTGGGATTGACCGTAAAATTCGACGGGATCCTGCTCTCCTCGGACGCGGGCATGAAAAAGCCGTACCGCGGGCTATTTGAACTGCTCCTTTCGCGGTACGGGATCGACAGAAAGTCCGCCGTCATGGTCGGAAACGACGCCGTTGCGGACATCGGCGGCGCGGACACGGCGGGGCTGAAAAGCTATTACTATCACACGTGGCAGTCCGGCGCGCGTCCGGACGCGCTTCCCCCGTCCTGCCGCGAGATCACAGGTCTTTCATCTCTGCTGCAGATATAAAAAAGGAGCCGTGCGGCTCCTTTTCGTTCGTTCGGATCTTATTTCTTCTTGAAGATGATGCCCATGCCGTCCATTTCCAGATACAGCTTACCGTCTTCGAGCCGGATGTTCTGACCTTCTTCGGTTTCGGCGTCTTCGATCTTCAGAACGCCGTTTTCATAGGTGTAGTTGAACGGCGTGCTCTCGTTTTCTTCGCCCATTGCGGCATCCATGGTGCCGGTGCCGTCCGCATTGAACGTGATCGTCATGGTCATGCCGAACGCCTTCATCAGCGCGACCGTCTGCTTGCTCTCCTCGTCGATGCCGTCTTCCAGCTCCCACGTGCCGACGATCGAATTGTCGTCCTTGCCGCCCTTGCTGCCGCAGGCGACCAGCGAAAGCGCCATCAGTGCAACCAGCAGTACTGCTATCCATTTTTTCATAGTATCATTCCCTCCTGTTTTTTGCTGTGTCAGCAGTTCATTATACCGGAAAACCGGTCCTTCTGTCAATGCCCTGTCGGTTTCGGTCCTTTGGGCTGTTTCCCGCAGGCGGTCGGGTGCCGTCATACGGCCGCCTCAGGCGGTCGGGAATGGCGTTGGATCATTTGCGGCGAACGGTAAATGAAAAGCAGGGGTCTTTCGACTCCTGCTTTTGGGTTTGTGTTTGATTATTCAATCACGCTTGCGACGACGCCGGAAGCAACCGTACGGCCGCCTTCACGGATTGCGAAGCGGAGACCCTGCTCCATCGCGATCGGCGTGATCAGCTCGATTTCCATGCGGATGTTGTCGCCCGGCATAACCATCTCTACGCCGTCC
>JAFZIH010000073.1 GCA_017554455.1 Clostridia bacterium
CCGCTGATCCAAGGCGTCGGGCGCGTGAGTGCGTATTCGGAGGCGTTTCGCACGGCTGTCGAAGCGTTCCGTTCCGACCCGCAGACGGATTGGATCGCGGGGGAAACGGGCTTTTCCGTACAAGAGGGAACGGACAGATCCGGCACGGAACGGTGATTGCGTATTGCTCCGGGGCGGAGAATATGGTATCATAACAGAAACGATAGGCGTAAATTTCCGTATTTACATTTCAGCCCACGGGAAGGAGAGTAAATATTGAAGAATAAGGTTACGATTTTTATCTGCATCCTGTTGACGATCATGCTTTTGCCGACCGTTCTGCGGGCTGCCGCTGCAGATACTTCAAGCGGGGACGGAGATGATCCGGCGCCGTTCGACGGTACGATCGAATGGAATCCGGAGGATGTGCAGTATAAGGGCTCGACGCCGTATGTCATTGCGGACGGTACTGCGCATGCGCCGCGGTTCACGGTAAAGGATGCAGAAGGCGCAGTCGTCGATCCTTCGACCTATACCTATGAATACCGCGAGAACGTCAACGCCGGTACGGGCTATGTGATCCTGACATTCACCGGCAGCTGCACCGGCACGGCGCGGGCGTGGTTCAAGATCTATCTGCCGGCGACGACGAATACCTATGTGGAGAACGTCAATGACGGCGTCAAAGTCAAATGGGATCCGGTCGAAGGCGCGGCGGGCTACGTGATCTATCGCAGGGCGTGGAGCAGCACGACAAACGGCTGGACGTCATTCGGACGATGGAACAATACGACCGGCACGACCTATATCGACGGCACAGATGAATCCCACAAGGTCTATGCGGGAACGCGCTACCAATACGGTGTCAAGGCGTATTTCGAACGGCGTGTCGACCCGATCAGCGGTGCAACGATCGGCGGCAATATCGGCGATAACTATAATCTCGGTTTGGTCGGTCCTCTGAAGACGACCGTCCGTATTACGACGCGTGAACTGACAAAGCTTGTTTCGGACAGCAAGAAGATCACGGCATACTGGTCGCCGTCCAAGAACTTTACCGGCTATCAGGTGCAGCGCGCAACCGACGCGGCGTTCAAAAAGAACGTGAATACGATCAAGATCTCCGATCCGACAAAATCGTCAACGGTGCTGAACTCGCTCACAGACGGCACGCTCTACTACGTGCGCGTACGCTCCTATCACGAGTTCGAGGGTATGACATATTTCGGCTGCTGGTCGAATGTGCTCTCAGCCACGCCGGTCAGTCCGACGAAATACCGCGCGCTGTCGATCGGACAAAACAATTATCCGAGCAGCCCGTTGTACGGCTGTGTCAACGACATGAACGCAATGGCCGGCATGCTCGGCGGACTGAAAAACACATTCACCGTTACAAAGCTTGCGAACGCCACCAAGACGCAAATTATGAACGGTATCACGACGGCGTACAAGGGCGCGACCGAAAGCGACGTTTCGCTGTTCAGCTACTCCGGGCACGGCGTCAACGCGGGCGGCAGCGGAACGTATCAGGGTGCGCTCGTCGACATCAACGAAGACCTCATTTCGCTGAACGAGCTTGCGGCTGCGCTGTCCAAGGTGCCCGGCCGCGTGATCGTCATTCTGGACAGCTGCCACAGCGGTTCCGCGATCAAGGGGAGAGGGAACGCCGACGCAGATCTCGATACATTCAATCGTGCGGCGATCGAGGCGTTCTCCGGATATTGTCTGGAGAACGGCGACGCGCAGGCAGGTCAAAAGATGGGCGAGTTTAAGCAGAGTAAGTTTATTGTCGTCACGGCGGCGTCCTATAACGAATCCTCATGGGACGGCGGGTTCGACGGTTCCGGGTATTCGCAGGGTGCGTTCACGGCCGCGCTGATTCAGGGCATGGGCTGCTCCTATCCGAACGGCGCATATTCCGGCGGAGCGATGCCTGCGGACAAGAACAACGATAAGCAGATCACGCTGAAGGAATTGTACGACTATGTCAAAGCGACCGCGTATAGCTGGGTCGGACAGACCGCGCAGTACTACGGCCCCGATTCCGAGGTGCTGTTCAGAAGATAAATGCGTCAATCGCAAGGGAGCTGTTCAAGCGGGACGGCTCCTTTTTGTATGCGGATCATAAAAATCCGATGAATCTGTAAGATTTTCGACTTTGGAGAGCTCTTTATAAGTGAAACCGGTTTTGAGGAAGAGCAAATGGAAGCAAAAGAACGATTCAATCAGATCTACACGGAAACGCGCGGCGAGCTGCTGCGCTACCTGATGATCAAAACCAACGCGGATCCGGAAGCGGAGGATCTCTTTCAGGAGATCTACCGCAAGCTCTATATCCGCCTTGTGAGAAGCGCGCTTCCGATCCTTGACCCGCGACACTACGTCTTTTCGATCGCAAAAAAGGAGCTGTCCCGGTTCTGGCGGCGGACGGCGCAAAAGCGGCAATCGGAGCTGCCGATACCGGAGGATTTCGATATTGTGTCGGAGGAGCCGCCGATCGACGAACGGCTGCTCAAAGAGGAGCGCATGGGCGAGGTCTGGCAGCTCTTGGAGCGAGAGCCGGAGCTGAACCGAAGGGCGTTTCTGCTGTTCTACGGCTGCGGAAAGTCGCAGAAGGAGATCGGGGAAGCGCTCGGCATGGCGGAAGGCACCGTTGCGCAGCGGCTGTTTCGGACGCGGCAGCGGATCCGCGCAGTGCTGGAATCCATGCAGAATGACGACTGAAAGGAGCTTTTTATGAAAGAAACGGAATTTTATCAGACCATGATTCAAAGATATACCGTCGATGATGAGACGGTCGAAAGGAAAGCGTGCGCGCCGGTCAAAAGCAGATCCTTTGCATGGAGAAGAGCGACAGCGGTCGCGGCGGCGACATTCGCGGTGATCGTCGGAACGGTGTTTCTGATCCCGTCGGCGCGTGCGGAGGTGATGCGCTGGTTTTCCGCCACAAGGCCGGAGGAATATCTGACAGCAGACCCGGAGGAGCGCGTTCCGGTGGAAGCGCTGGACGAGATCATCCTCGTACCGGCGTCAGCCGCACCGTCCGCGGCTGCGGAGCCGTCAAGCACCGTCGTGCCGATCGCAGACAAAACGTCCAAGCCCGCGCCGGTCGGGTCCGTCACAGATAACCGGATACTCACGGTATGCGACGAACCGATCTGGCAGCAGATCGTAAAAGACTTCTCCATGGAGCTCGGCGAATCGGTATTCGACGGGCATGATCTGTATCTGACGATCACGATGAAGGGACTTACTGCGCTTCCGGAGATCGAATCGCAGATCGGCGGCAACGCGACGCAGGTTCGCATCGGAGAGAAGGATCTTGCACAGTATTTTGAGGGCGGCAGAGTGCCCGAGGCATACAAAACCGGAACGGTATCCTTGTATGAACCCATGGAAGGACGCTTCTTCCTGTGCATGGACGACGGAACAGAGATTCCCTTCGGGCTGCTGAGCTCGATCATCTTTCCTGAGGAGCATCCTTTCCGCAAGTACGCAAACAGGAACATGCTGACCGACGACGATCGAGCCGAAATCAGCAGGGAAGCGATCGAATGGCTGTCCGGAAGGGAGCTTAAGGGCGTGATTCGAAAACGGAATATCGACCAAGAGCGTGATTACTTTTTCCGAAACGGCGATTTTCATGACCTTGTGGAGGTGGACAACGTCCTTGATTATCTGCTTGCCCGATCGGACGAAAACGGGATCCTTACCGGAACCGTGCGGTATGTCGTCGGAACGGATCTTTCCGGCAAGTACGAAATCAAGCTGGAGGCGGAGCTCGGCACGGCAAGCTTCGATCTCAAAGCGTATCGGAGCATTGCGAAGCAATCGACAGAAGCCCTCGACGGAACCGTTGCGTGGGGCGCGGAATCGGTTTTGATCGGTAAGGTCGGCGCCGATCATAACGGTACGGACGACGATAGCGACGATCGCATTTCGCTGTACAAACAGCTTGTTTCGATGGAAGGCGTAATGATGACCGCGGAAACAGAGCAGGCGGAGATCTCCGCACTCGGCGTCCGCGATATCAACATCCGCATCGACATGCCGGAATCGTGGACGCAGGACGATCGCGAAGCGCTTGCCGCATCCCTTACCTTTGAGGTGCTTTTGAACGGCGAAAGCGGCGACTGGCTTGTCAGCCCCTATGGCTGCGCGCTGCAGGACGACGGCTCCGTGCTGTATACATGCAAGGAACTTGTCAAAGTGCCGTATGACGCGCTGCAATCTTTGCGGTCGATCACGTTTGTGCCGGTCATTCGCTCGGTCAAGACAGTCGATATGCAGACGCAGGACGAAAACGGCATGCATCACGAATCCGCCGGTATTCTGGAAACGGTACTCGGCGAGACGGCATGGAGTCCGCTTGGCATTTCGGCATGGAATACAGCAGCCGAGCGAACCGACTTCCCGCAGTACGCGATCACGCTGTCCGTGCGGTAAAGCCCAAAAACAGAAACAGGAGCTGCAAAACCTGCAGCTCCTGTTTTATGCATTGTTACCGCACCGTAAGTCCGTTCCCGTCCGTGTCGAGCGTGAGCGTCGTGCCCTCGGCGGGGGATTCGCGGATGATGTAGCGGGCAAGGAGCGATTCTGCGTGCGACTGGATAAACCGCTTCAAAGGACGTGCGCCGAACTGCGGATCGGAGCCGTTTTCGACGATGTACGCCTTTGCCGCGTCGGTGACGGCAAGGTGATAGCTTCTCGATTCGAGCCGCTTCTCGAGGTCCTTAAAGAGAAGCTCCACGATGTTTTTGAGGTTCTCAGGGGAGAGCGGCTTAAAGAACGCGATCTCGTCGAGACGGTTGATGAACTCCGGACGGAAGCGCGTCTTGAGTTCGTTGCGTACCCAGTCCTCGACGCCGGGACGCAGCCGCCCCTGCTCGTCCATGCCTTCCAAGAGCGTATCGGAGCCGATGTTCGAGGTCAGGATGATGATCGTGTTCTTGAAATCGACCGTGCGTCCCTGTCCGTCTGTGATGCGTCCGTCGTCCAGCACCTGTAAAAGCACGTTCAGCACGTCCGGATGCGCCTTTTCGACCTCGTCGAACAGCACGACCGCATACGGCTTTCTGCGGACCGCTTCGGTGAGCTGACCGCCCTCATCGTAGCCGACGTAGCCCGGAGGCGCCCCGATCAGCCGCGCCACGGAGTACTGCTCCATGTACTCGCTCATGTCGATACGCACCATATTGCGCTCGCTGTCGAACAGCGCTTCGGCAAGCGCCTTGCAGAGCTCTGTTTTGCCGACGCCGGTGGGGCCGAGGAACAGGAATGAGCCGATCGGACGGTTCGGGTTCTGGATGCCCGCGCGGGAACGCAGGATCGCGTCGCACACGCGCTGCACCGCGTCGTCCTGTCCGACGATGCGCTGATGCAGCACTTCGTCGAGGTGCAGGAGCTTTCTGCGTTCGCTTTCCAATAGCTTACTGACTGGGATGCCGGTCCAGCGGGAAACGATCTGGGCGATCTCCTCCTCGGTGACGTGATCGCGAAGGAGCGTGTTTTCACGGTTTACGTTCTTTGCTTCGGCTTCTTGAAGCTCCTTTTGCAGCTGCGGGAGCTTGCCGTATTTGAGCTCCGCCGCCTTGTTGAGGTCGTAGGCGTTTTCCGCCGCGGTGATCTCGTTGCTGACGGCCTCGATCTCGGAGCGCAGCGCCTGTACCTTGCTGATCTCGACCTTTTCGGCTTCCCATTTCGCCTTCATGGCGTTGAACGCGTCGCGCTGCTCGGATAGCTGCTTTTCGATCTCCTCAAGATGCGCTTTGGATTTCGGATCGTCGTCCTGTTTCAGGGACGTTTCCTCGATCTCGAGCTGCATGATGCGGCGCATCTTTTCGTCCATCTCGCTCGGCATCGAGTTCATCTCGGTCTTGATCAGCGCGCACGCTTCGTCGACCAGGTCGATCGCCTTGTCGGGCAGGAACCGGTCGGAGATGTAGCGATCGGAGAGCGTCGCCGCCGCGATCAGCGCCGCGTCGTGGATCTTCACGCCGTGGAACACCTCGTAGCGCTCTTCAAGCCCGCGGAGGATCGAGATCGTGTCCTCGACGCTCGGCTCCTCGAC
>JAFZIH010000074.1 GCA_017554455.1 Clostridia bacterium
AGTAACCACTGATTTAATCATTGAACGAGATGTGGTATAATGGTTACAACAGGAGGGCGAAGAAATGGGACAGCAATTGAGTTTTACGGATATAGAATACAGCAAGCGGAGAAGAACCACGAAGCGAGAAGAATTTCTAAACAAGATGGACAGGATTCTCCCGTGGAAAGAATGGGTTGAACTGGTGCGACCGTATTATGCTTCAGGCAAACGCGGTCGTCCGCCAATGGAAATTGAGACGATGCTGCGAATGCTGTTGCTTCAAGTATGGTTCAATCTGTCGGATGAAGCGGTAGAAGATGCAATATATGACAGCTACGCCATGAAGAGCTTTCTGCGAATCTGCTTTGAAAGCGGAGAACAGGTACCGGATGCAACAACGCTATGCAAGTTTCGCAAGCTGCTTGGTCAGCATGGTTTGCAGAAGGCTATCTTTGAACAGGTACAAAGCGTATTGGAACGAGAAGGAAAGATGGTACGCGGCGGGACGATCGTGGATGCAACGATCATTTCTGCTCCGGAATCAACGCGAAACGCGGAGGGAAAGCGTGATCCGGAAATGCATTCTGTCCGGAAAGGAACCAAGTGGTATTTCGGAATGCGTGTGCATATCGGAACGGATCCGATACACGGTTTTGTACACAGTCTGACTGCAACAGCTTCAAATGCAGTCGAGGTAAAACAGGCGCCGGATTTGGTTCGATTGGATGACGAGGTTGTCTACGGAGACGCCGGATACTGTAAGATGGAACGATATGTGCGGGACGGTAAGGAACGCAGATATGAGATCAACCGTCAAAGAGGGACGTTTTTCCGGCACTATGGAAACAGCTTGTCGTGGCAGGAAGAACGAAAACTGGAGCACCGGAAGTCGAGCGTTCGGTGTAAAGTGGAATATGTATTCCATGTTGTGAAGGATATTTTTAGATGGCGAAAGGCAAGGTATAAAGGGATCCAAAAGAATCAGGACTATGCCTACCTTGCCTTTGCGAGTGCGAATCTGTATATGCTTACACGATATGTGTAAAACACAGGATAACTATGCCCAAAACTGCTCTGAAAGCACAAAATGAGGGCATGAAACATGAAAGAACGAGACATTCGAGTCGTTTTTTCAATGATAACCGGTCTTCTCGCTGAAATAGCCGCTTTATTCAGCGGTTACTCGAGGGGAAGGGGGACCGCTTGCGGTGGATAAGGTGTTGCGTGCCAAAAGGCAACGCCGTTCGTTATGTTTCTCGCGGTAGGGGGCGTCGTCCCCGACGCCCCGCGTCATCCGCGTTTGCGCAAGCAAACATGTCGTGCGGCAAATGCCGCAAAGTTTTTGGGAAGGAGACCATTTTATGAAACGCATCGTTGCTTTGTCTGTTGTTATTCTGCTGCTTCTTGCCTGCGTGCCGACGCCGGAGCAGGAGTTTGTGATGAATAAAACGGAGGGGCGGCTCGAAGGTCTGATTGAGGAGGACGCGGTCGAGGCGTATGCGCCGGAGGGCGAAACGACGTCGCTTCGGAGCCGTCTCGGCGCGCCGGAGCGCTTCACGGATCAATACAGCGGACACATCTGGGGCGGGACGCTCGAAGTGGTCTTCGATGCGTTCGTGGAGCTGCCGGACGTTTCGCGCGTGCCGGTTTATACGATCGCGTTCGGAAGCGAATCGCCCGAACAGACCGAACAGACCGTTCGTGCGCTGCTCGGCGACGGTCCGTACTGCGAGCCGAACGGCGCGCTTTCGGCGAAGCTCGCCTACGAGCGCGAAATCCTGCACTACAACGAATGGCTGAACGCATATGAGAACGGCGCGTTCCCCGCAAATGACCGCTACGCATACGACGCGGAAACCATGCGCGACGATCGCGCGTACGCTTTGCGTCAGCTGCAGACGCTCGAAATCGGACCGATGCAGCCGTGGACCGGCAGCTTTGACGCGGAGATCATCAAGATCGCGAACGAACGGAACGACTGTGTCCAGTGGTTCCGGCTGTCGGACGATGCAGCCTATTATATCGAATACCGCAGCGGTACCGTCGCGGGACCGAACATCGAGTATATGCTGCCCGCATCGAAAACCGACGAGGAACGCAGCGCGACAAAGACCGCGGAAGCGTTTATCAGACAAATCTACGACGGCGATCTCAAACCGATCGGCGCGCTGCACCTAAAAGACGACGGCGTTGCCTGCGATTTCGGCGAGTATCAAGCCGCGTTTATGCCGGTCGTGGACGGGATCCCCGTGACGCCGTACTATGACAACAACACCGGCTCGGACACCGCCAAGCAGGCGGCGGGCGTCGAGGACGATTCCGCACGCCCCGTGCCGCACCCGTATATCGCCGTCTGTATCCGAGACGGCACGGTGACGCGGATGGAGTTTCGCGCGCCGTTTTCGCTGCAATCCACCGAAAACGAGAATGTGCAGCTGCTGCCGTTTGCAAAGATTCTGGATACCTTCAAGACGCAGATCTTCCGTTCGCTCTATCTGGACGCCGCTCGTGACGGCGAGCCGGAGCGCACCTACCGGCTTCGCATCACCGGCGTCGAGCTGTGCTATACGGTTGCGCGCAAGCCGGATTCCGACCTGTTCTATCTGCTGCCGGTCTGGCAATTCTACGGCAGCGCCTATGATTCGCGATATCCGGACAGGGAAAGCGACACGAACGATCCCGCCTATCGCTGGTGGCCGATCCTCACGGTCAACGCCGTCGACGGCAGCATCCTGCATCTGCACAGCGGGTATTGACGCTGCGCGTTCAGTCGGTTGAAAAGGATTTTTCAACCGACTGGTTTTCCCAAAAGCCTTCCCCTCGAGGGGAAGGGGGACCGCTTGCGGTGGATGAGGTGCTGCACACCAAACGGCGACGCCGTTCGTTATGTTTCCCGCGTCATCCGCGTTTGCGCAAGCAAACATGTCGTGCGGCGAATGCCGTATATCGTGCTTGCGTCAGCAAGTATATCGTGCACCGTAAGGCGTATATCGCGCCGCAGGCATATCGCATGTCGCCGGATTTGACGGATCGGTGCGGAAAAACATTTTTGAAAGGAGATCATTTGATGAAACGAATCATGGTATTGCTGTTCTGTCTGGCGCTGCTGATTGCCTGTGTGCCGACGCCGGAGGAGGAAGTTGTGGTCAACCGGAACGACGGCGTTCTGGAGGAAACGATCGCAA
>JAFZIH010000075.1 GCA_017554455.1 Clostridia bacterium
ATCTCCGTATCGCCGATCTTTACGATCCCGTTTCTTGCGTTTCCGAACATTTGCTTCCTCCCATAGGTTCTGCATTCATTTTACCACATTTCTTCCGTTCGTGGAATGAAAACTTCTCGCTGTCCCATAAAAGGCATTGTGAAAAGGGGCGAAATACCGTATAATGGTACCGAAGCACGATCATGAGAGGGAGCAAACGCCATGACAGACGCACAACAGCGGGAAGCGGCCCGGCAATTCTATTACAGATGGAACAAAAAAGGCAACGAGGACGAGGACGCCCGTTCCTATTGGCTGGAGCTGTTGGGCGATATTCTCGGCGTCGACCGCGCGACCGAGCGCGTCAGCTTTGAAAAGAAAGTCGTCGGCGCCGACGGAAATACCAAGCGCATCGACGTCTATATTCCGGAAACGCGCGTGCTGATCGAGCAGAAATCGCTCGGGATCGCGCTGGACAGGCCGCAGGCGGGACACGGCGGCAAAACGCCCTATGAGCAGGCGAAGATGTACGACAACGGGCTGCCGTTCGACGAAAAAGCCCGCTGGATCGTCACGTCCAATTTTGCCGAGATCTGGATCTACGACATGAACACGCGCCGCCCGGAACCCGTCAAGCTCGCGCTTTCCGACCTTCCCGCAAAATATCATATGCTCGACTTCCTTGTGAACAGGGAGACGAAGAAGATCACCGACGAAATGAAGCTTTCGCTGGACGCGGGCCGTCTCGTCGGGCAGATTTATGACGCATTTCTGAAACAGTACAAAAACCCCGAAGACGAGCACACGCTGAAATCCCTGAACAAGCTTTGCGTGCGCATCGTGTTCTGTCTCTACGGCGAGGACGCGGGCATCTTCGGCAAAAAGAACATGTTTCACGACTACATGGCGCAGTTCGACGCGGCGCACGCAAGAAAAGGTCTTCGCGATCTGTTCCGCGTGCTCGATCAAAAGCCCTCCGAGCGTGATCCGTACTTAAAGGACGACGATCCGCTGCTTGCGGCGTTCCCGTACGTGAACGGCGGTCTGTTCTCCGACGAGAATATCGAGATCCCGCCCTTTACCGACGAGATCAGAAGCTTAATCCTGCGCGACGCGTCCGACAGCTTCGACTGGTCCGAGATCAGCCCCACGATCTTCGGCGCGGTGTTCGAAAGCACCTTAAACCCCGAAACCCGGCGCAGCGGCGGCATGCACTATACGAGCATCGAAAACATTCACAAGGTCATCGATCCGCTGTTTCTGGACGATCTCAAGGCAGAACTCGAAGAAATCAAGGGGATCGCGGTCGTCGGCACGCGGGAAAGGAAGCTGCGCGCGTTCCAGGACAAGCTCGCCTCGCTGACCTTCCTCGACCCCGCGGCGGGCAGCGGGAACTTTTTGACCGAAAGCTATCTCAGCTTGCGCAAGCTCGAAAATGAGACGCTGCGGCTGCTGCTTTCAGGCAAGATGGTGGGACTGGATGTGGATCAGGCAGAGTTTATTCGGGTCGACATCTCGCAGTTCTACGGGATCGAGATCAACGACTTTGCCGTCACCGTCGCGCGGACCGCGCTGTGGATCGCCGAAAACCAGATGATGAAGGCAACCGAGGACGTCGTGCATATGTCCCTCGATTTTCTGCCGCTGAAAACCAACGCGCATATCGTGGAGGGCAACGCCCTGCGCATCGACTGGAACGACGTCGTCCCCAAGGAAAAGCTGAACTACATTATGGGCAACCCGCCGTTTGTGGGGGCGAGGTTGATGAGTGCAAGTCAAAAAGAAGACGTGCTTTCCATATTTGGCGCAAAATGGAGGAATGTCGGCAATTTGGATTATGTTTGCTGCTGGTATAAACAGGCGACGGAAATGATGCAAAATACGCATATTCGTACCGCCTTGGTGTCTACTAATTCCGTAACACAAGGAGAGACTGTAGCAAATCTGTGGAAGCCCTTAATGGAGGGCGGTGTACATATTGATTTTGCTTATCGCACCTTCCGTTGGGACAGTGAGGCAAGCATCAAAGCACATGTACATTGTGTTATTGTAGGATTCAGTGTAGCGGCGAATCATAAGGAAAAGGTGATTTTTTCCGATAATAGTAGGGAAATTGCATCCAATATCAACGGTTATCTAATCGATGCAGAAAACATTTTTGTCGAAAGCAGAAACAAACCGATTTGCAAAGTACCGGAAATCGGAATCGGCAATCAGCCGATTGATGATGGGAACTATTTGTTTTCACATGAAGAAATGAAAGCATTTCTTGATATTGAACCGGCAGCAGAACCATATTTCAGACGTTGGTACGGTTCAGTCGAGTTTATTAACCGAAAGCCGAGATATTGTTTATGGCTGGGGGATTGTAAACCGAGCGATTTAATAAAAATGCCGGAATGTCTAAAAAGAGTACAAGCTGTGCAAAAATACAGACTTGCAAGCAGTCGCGCTTCAACAGTAAAACTTTCTAGCAAACCAACGCGTTTTCAAACAGAAAACATGCCTAACAGCACATATATAGTTATTCCGGAAGTATCTTCTGAAAAGAGAAGGTATATACCCATTGGCTTTATGTCACCGGATATTCTATGCAGTAATCTTGTAAAACTTGTTCCTGATGCAACTCTTTATCATTTCGGCATACTGACATCCAACGTGCATATGGCATGGGTGCGGGCCGTTTGTGGACGACTTGAAATGAGATACCGTTACAGCAAGGACATCGTTTACAACAATTTCCCATGGCCAGAGCCAACGGACGAGCAGAAGGCAAGAATCGAGCAGTCAGCGCAGGATATTTTGAAAGCCAGAGAGAACTATCCAGATGTATCTTTTGCAGATATGTACGGTGAAAACATGTATTTATTTACCGATCTTATTTCCGCGCATCAGAACAACGACCGCGCGGTGATGCAGGCATACGGCATGCCGATCAAGGAAACGGACGAGGCGGCTTGCGTGGCATGGCTCATGCGCCTGTATCAGGAAAAGGTCCGCGAAGCATGATGCGATGAAAGTGAACGCTCCCTGCCCGGGAGCGTTCCTTGCTGTTATAAAAATACTTAACACATATATTGCATTTATGTTGCATCAGCGTACTGGATTTCGGGAATATTCGTGCTATAATACCGGCATGAAAAAGAACATGAAAACAATCATAGTATTCCTGTGCGCGGCGCTGCTGCTGACCGCATGCGCGGGCGGGAATCAGAATACGGCGGAGCCAATCGAAACGGCGCCCGCGGAAACGACCGCACCGGAGATCGCGGAAGAGATCGTTGATTTACCGGAGCCGGAACGCGTTCCGGTCGACCTTGACGATTTCGCAGGATTTTATGACGATGGCAGTTATGATTTCGTCACGATCGAGAAGACAGAAGACGGCTACGCGATGACGGTCGAGCTGTACCGGCTGATCGCGCTTGAGGAAGGAACGGTCTCCGCTTCCGAAGACGGCGTCGTGTACCGCGCCGTCGACGCCGCAGGCAATCCGATGACGGTCCTGTTTTATCGGTACGGCGAAACGTACGCGCTGCGCGTGGACGAAAGCACCTGGGACCCGCTGGAAGCCGGAACGGTCATTTACAATTTCGTGCCGTCGACGGGCGAACGGGGCGACCTCATTGACCCGAACGATCTTCTTGACGCGCCGCACAGCCATTATGTCTTTCAGCCGAAAGTCTGCTCCGTTTATATGGAGGAGGTTTTCGGCAAGGATATGTGCGACGCTTGGCTCAACCTCGTCGACGCGGTGCTCGCGGGCGAGGACACCTTTGCCTGCAAGGATCAGCACACCTACGACTGGATGATGGGGCAGTTTCCCGAGCATTGCCTGCCGGTCCTGCCCGAGCTGATCGATTACGCGTGGGATCGGGAGCATTCCGTGGTCGACGGCGTCGGGAGCTTTACGTATCGCGTCCCGCCCGAGGAGGCCAAGGCACGGATCGAGGAATTCGGCGAAATGATCGAGGGCATGCTGAACGAGATCTTTGAGGACGACTGGACGGACTTCGAGAAAGCGCTTGCCCTGTATGTTTATTTTGCCGAACACTACGTGTATGACTACGAAACGTACTGGGAGATGGACGACCATTACGTGAACTATACTTCGTGCTACCGCTTCTTTATGACCGGCATCGGCATCTGTCATGAGATCTCGTCGGCGTATTCCTACCTGCTGCTGCAGGCGGGTATGCAGGCGACCACCATGAGCGGAAACCGCGCCTACGATCAGGCAGGACACCAGTGGAGCTTCGTGCGGCTCAATGGGAAGAACTACCACATCGATCCGACCTATGCGCTGGGGAGCTCCGACGATTTGCGCTATTTTCTGATGACTGACGAAAAGCGTGAAGAGGAGGACTGTTACGATCCCAAGACATTCTACGCTGTTTCCCACTATTCGCGGGAGAATCCGCATCCCGACTACACGGCGGACGACGAGACGTTCCGCACGCTGTGGGATCTGTTTTTCGAAGCGTTCTACCATAAAACCCATATCGTTCTCGGCAGGAAATCGATCGGCGATTTCGGCGAGTGGACCTACGAGGAATTCGACTATACCGGGTATTGAGCCAAAAACGGAAAGAAAACAGACGCTCCCTTTTGGGGAGCGTTTTCCGTTCAATGCATCAGACGAACAGGGCGCGGGATCTGCTCCCGGGAAACGGTGACCTGCGTTCCTAAAAGGATCGGAAGATGCGTTCTTGCGTAATCAACCACATCCGCGCCGCTGCCATTTTGGGACACTTGTTTTGATACAAAATACCACATTTCTTTCGCCCGGGGAATGAAAACTTCTCGCTGTTCCGGAAAAGGCATTGTAAAAACAGGCGAAAACCGATATAATAAATACCGATACCAAACTGAAGAACCGAAACAAGCAAGGAGAACAGGATCGTGAGCGTTTCGTTTGACAAGGATTCTCCTTTATTGTTCGGGCTTCGGTAAACGAGGAGAATGAATATGTTAGAGGAACTCAAAAAACATGTTTTGGAAGCAAATCTGCTTCTGCCCAAATTCGGGCTTGTGACCTTCACCTGGGGCAATGTTTCCGCGATCGACCGCGAGAGCGGGCTTGCGGTGATCAAGCCCTCCGGCGTGCCGTATGAGGGCATGACCGCGGACGATATGGTGGTGGTCGATCTCAACGGCACGGTTGTCGAGGGAAAGTGGCGTCCGTCGAGCGATACGCCGACGCATGTGGAGCTTTATAAAGCGTTCCCCGAAATCGGCGGAATCTGCCATACGCATTCATCCTACGCTACCTCTTGGGCGCAGGCGGGACGCAGCGTTCCGTGCTACGGCACGACCCATGCGGACTATTTTTACGGCGACATCCCGTGCCTTCGGTGTCTCACCAAAGATGAGATCGAAGATGCGTACGAGCGCAATTCCGGCACGCTGATCGTTTCGGAATTTGTCCGCCTCAAGCTCGATCCGACTGCCATGCCTGCGGTACTGTTAAAGAACCACGGACCGTTCACCTGGGGCAAGGATGCGGCGACGGCGGTGCACAATGCGGTCGTGCTCGAAGAATGTGCGAAGATGGCGTACCGCGCAGAGCAAATCAATCCTTCGGTACAGCCCGCGCCACAGGAACTGTTGGACAAGCATTATCTCCGCAAACACGGCAAGAACGCCTATTACGGACAAAATTGAACTGTAAAATACGCAGGTTGCTGCAGCAACCGCAGAATCAAGGCAAAACGAGAGGGCTTGCCTTCTGTTGATCACAGAAGGCAAGCCCTTCATGTTACTGCATTTCGATCTTTTGTCTGACTTTTCGGGTGCAGAACAATGGCGCTGCGAACTGTCGTGTCAGGCGGCAAGAACGCTCACGGCAATCGGCAAAAGTTTCATTCAGCGATTCCCGTACATGCGTTCATAGTAGTTCCGGTACTCGCCGGAAATGATCGTTTCCCACCATTCGCGGTGATTGAGATACCAATCGATCGTTTTGACGATCCCGACGCGGAAAGGCGTTTCGGGGAGCCATCCGAGCTCGCGATGGATCTTGGTCGGATCGATTGCATAGCGCATGTCGTGTCCCTTGCGGTCCTTGACATAGGTGATCAGATCATACGGCTTATGCAGATAATCGCAGATCAGCTTTACGATCTCAATGTTCTGCATCTCGTTGTGTCCGCCGACGTTATAGACCTCGCCGGGCCGACCTTCGCGCATGATCAGGTCGATTGCGCGGCAATGGTCCTCGACATAAAGCCAATCGCGGACGTTTTTTCCCTCGCCGTACACGGGCAGCGGCTTGTCGTTCAGCGCATTTGCGATCATCAGCGGGATCAGCTTTTCCGGGAAATGATACGGTCCGTAGTTGTTGCTGCAGCGGCTGATGGAAACCGGCAGGCCGTATGTGCGGGCGTATGCCTGCACGAGCAGATCTGCGGAGGCCTTGGATGCGCTGTAAGGCGAGCTTGTATGGATCGGCGTTTCCTCGGTAAACATCAGGTCGGGACGATCGAGAGGAAGGTCTCCGTATACTTCGTCCGTGGAAACCTGATGATATCGTTCGATCCCGTGCTTTCGGCAGGCGTCCATCAGCACCTGCGTACCGAGAATGTTTGTCCGCAAAAAGACTTCGGGGCTCTCGATACTGCGGTCCACATGGCTTTCCGCTGCAAAATTGACGACGATATCGGGCTTTTCGACCGTAAAGATGCGGTCGATGCCGTCGCGGTCACAGATGTCGGTCTTGTAAAACACAAAGTGCGGGTTTTCCATTGCGTCCTTGAGCGTCGAGAGGTTTCCCGCATAGGTCAGACAATCAACGCAGACGACCCGATCCTCCGGATGCGTGCGAAGCAGGTAGTAGATGAAATTGGAGCCGATAAACCCGGCGCCCCCGGTTACCAGAACGGTTTTCATTTTGTACCTCCGAATTATTGATAGCGAATACGTCCGTCCGCAACATGCTGCAGATGCTCGCCGTACGGGGATTTTCCGTAACGCTTTGCGGACTCCAGCAGCGTGTCCTTTGAGATCCAATGATACAGATACGCGATCTCCTCCGGCGCGGACATCTTAATGCCCTGCCGCTTCTCGATCATCTGCACGAACATGGATGCATCCATCAAGCTGTCCATCGTACCGGTATCCAGCCATGCGAAGCCGCGGCCGAGCAGAATGCCCTTTAAGGAACCGTCCTTCAGATAGAGATCGTTCAGACTTGTGATCTCAAGTTCGCCTCTCGCTGAGGGCTTGACCTTCTTTGCAAACTCGACCACACGCCGGTCATAGAAATACAGCCCGGTGATACAGTAATTGCTTTTCGGCTGCGTCGGTTTTTCTTCAACGGAAAGGATCGTGCCGCTGTCGTCGATCTCCATGATGCCGAAGCGTTCGGGATCGTTGACATAATATCCGAAGATCGTTGCGTATCCGTGCTCTGCGTTTGCAACGGCCTGCCGCAGACGCTTTCCGAGCCCGTTGCCGTAGAAGATGTTGTCGCCGAGGATCATCGCGCAAAGATCGTCCCCGATAAACTCCTCACCGAGCAGAAACGCCTGCGCAAGCCCGTCGGGGGAGGGCTGCTCCTTGTAGGAGAGGTGAATACCGAACTGCGAACCGTCGCCGAGGAGCCGTTGAAAATTCGGCAGATCGACGGGCGTGGAGATGATCAGAATGTCCTGAATTCCCGCAAGCATCAGCGTGGACAGGGGATAGTAGATCATTGGCTTATCATAGATGGGGAGCAGCTGCTTGCTCGTCACCATCGTCAGCGGATACAAACGCGTTCCTGCGCCGCCTGCAAGAATAATTCCTTTCATGAAAACCTCCTTGTGTGAATCATTTGGATTGCCGGATGATTGCAATCGTAGATCGCAATCCTTCCTCGAGCGTATACGATCCGGTCCAGCCGAGCTCTTTCAACTTGTCATTGTTGAGAACGCAATCCTGCGGTCGTGAAAATCCTTGACTTTCGATCGCGCTCGGCAGATCATAGACCACCTTCGTGCCGCATATGCAGGCAACCGTTTCCGCAACTTCTGCGATCGATGCAACGGATTTTTCGTATGAAATATTGTACGCTTCACCGCTCTTGCCTCTGAAAAGCGTAAAGAAGATCCCTTTTACAGTATCCAAAAGATAGCAGTAAGTCCTCTTTTGCAGACCTTTACTCTTCAGAACGATATCCTGGCCTTCCAGCCCGTTGCGCAGGAACTGTGCATGCGCCTTGCTGTCCGATTCCGCCATCGTCGGTCCGTAGATGCTGCAGAGCCGTGCAATCACAAAATCTACGTTGTATTCCTTTTGATAGCAGCGCATCAGGATTTCGGCGCATCTTTTGCTCTCCGGATAGCAGGATCGAATCGCGTTCAGATCGATTTCACCGGAATCGGTTTCCCGATAGCCGTCTGCTTTTTCATTGATCCGTCCGTAAACCTCAAAGGTCGATGTAAACAGGAGGCGCGTCTTCGGATGATCCTTGCAGTAATCCAGAACATTTTTTGTGCCGACGAGGTTGGTCAGCAGCGTTTCTGCGGGGTAGAGTGCATAGGAAACGGGATCTGCGTTGCTTGCTGCATGGAGAATATAATCAATCGGTTCATCAATCGAAAGCGGTTCGCAGATATCCTGGGCAGCGAGCCGCAGTCGGTCTGTATCGGATTCATATGCAAACCGACGAAGAAGCTTGTCTGTGCTTCGACCGAGTGCGATGACGCGGAGATGATTGCCGAAATGCACGTCGGCATACAGCAGCGCGTCGACAAGGCAGGAGCCGATCATACCGGTCGCGCCTGTCACCAGAATGGTTGCGTCGACTTTCGGAATCTCCTCCGCGATCAGGGAGAGCTGTTCTCGATACAGGGTGCTGTCAATGATACTCATATGCTCAATGCATCCAGGCGTCCTTTTCCGCGTGGAGAAGCGCTTTGAAGATCTCGATATCCTCAACCGTGGTCAGCTTTAGATTCTTTTCCGATCCTTTGGACATATAAAGCTTTCGCCCGAGTTCGATGTACATCGTACAGGACGCAACGGAATTGGTGATGCCCTTTGCAAGCGCTTCCTTATGAGCGGAGGCGATGTCCTTGACAAAAAACGCCTGCGGCGTCTGAGTAATCTTGAGATTGTCGCGCGGGACTTGTTCCTCCGTCGAGAGGGAATCGTATGTCTTCAGCATGGCCGCGGTGCAGGGGATCACCGTGATCGCATTTCCGTAGGTGCGGCAGACGCGAATGTTTTCAGTGATGATTTCCTCGCTGAGCATGGGCCGAATCGCATCGTGAATCAACACGATATCGTCGTCATCGGTATAGCGTTCGGCGATGTCGTAGATCCCGTTGCGGATCGAATCCTGTCCGTTTTTGCCGCCGCTTACGATGCGGTCAAGCTTTGCAATGCCGAACTGCCGCGCATATGCCGAGAGTGCGCCCTGCCAATCATCCAGACAGACGATCTCGATTGCGTCGATCATCGGATGACGCTGAAAAGCTTCCATCGTGTACACGATCACAGGCTTATCATACACGTTGATGAACTGCTTCGGAATATCCTGCTTCATACGTGCACCGACGCCGCCTGCAATGATTAATGCAATATTCTTTCCCATGGTTTGACGATTCCTTTCTTACTGATGATGTCCGGGTCAAGTTTATATCGTGATTAGTCGCGTTTCAAAATCAGCTCTTTTTTCAGCATGTCAAGCAGACGATCCGAAGCGTTCGGATAATACTGCTTCAGCTCTTGACGGGAGAACGCCTCTCGCTGCGCTTTCATCGGGTCGTCGCCGTCGATAACGACTTTCTGAATAAAGTCAATGATGTCCTGCGCCTGCGTCGCATGATAGTATTGATCCATGCACGCAACGCCGAGCGGCAGCAGCGTCGCCCTGGTCTGTTCAAGCGAACGCATCATATAGCAGCAGGGTTTTTCGGTGTACAGGTATTCTGCGATAAACGAGCCGCAATCGTGAATCATGGCGTCGCTGTCCGCAAAGGTCTGGAAATAGTCGCCGCTCTTGTCATAAACGATGTTCGGGCTCTGCTGCAGCTGCGCGAGGTAATCGTCGATCTCCTCCTGCGTCCAAATATTGTGCGCGAGCAGATTATCAAACAGAAGCGGATGCGGGCGGAAGACAAAATCGACCTGCGGGAACCGCTTCGGAAGCTCGATGAACAGGTCCGCATACTGCAGGAAGTTGGAGATGTTCAGCGTTTCCCAGCCCCATACCGTATGATGCGGGCAGATGAGGACCTTCTTGCGCTCCTTTACCGCGGGAACATGGTTTGCAAGACTGTCCATCTTCATGTAGCCCGTTACATAGCCGTTTTTGCCCTTGATTGCTTCCTGTTCCTTCAGGAAGCGCAGATTCGATTCCGATTCGATACAGACCTTCCACATATAATTATAAAAGTCTGTATGGATCACCTGATTCCAGAATTTCAGGACGGGGAAGCCGTAATTGGCATAGAGCATCAAGACGTCCTTATTGAGGAAATATGTTGCACGATGGAACACGTGCGCATACAATTCATACGGGTTGCTGAAGCATACGATCGGATACTGATCGCCGAGCTCGAGCACGGCGCCTTTATCCCAATCAAAGCCATGCAGAACCCGATTTCCGTAGGCAGCAGACAATTCGGCGTATGCCTCAAAATATTTCTCCCGCTGGTATTCCTGTGTGCGGTAAATGTTCGGGATGACGATGATCCAAGGATCGAAGACATCGTCATGCAGCATCTTTTCAAAAACCGCTTGAAACGGGAAGACACCGTTGAACATGTTGAGAAATGCAACCTTGATTCTTCCATCCTGCTGATACCGGCTGCGTACGGCTTCGATCTTTGCAGGATAGGCGCGGTACAGCCGTTCGAGCTTGGACGTGTTCGCGGATAGGCGTTTCCGTTTTCGCCGTTTTTCGGAAACGATCCGCTTTACGGTACGCGCGACCAATCCGAGCTTTCCCCCTTTTTGGTTCTTCTGCGCTTTGAACCATCCGGTGAAAGTCTGATACTGATCATAACTTTTTTTGCCTCTGAATTTGCAATATGTGTGATAGAGGCGCATCTGACGCCGAATGCAGGGCAGTGCGAAACAATCCTGCGGCGTGAGCTTTGTGTTTGTCAAAGCGTGCAGCAGCAGATCGCCGATCTTCTTTTCCTCAAAGATGCTTTCGCAAGCCCGTCTTCCCTCTTCGCCGATCTGCGCTCGATCGGCTCCGTTCCGGCAGACGGCATCAATGACCTCCTTGATCGTATGCGTGCGAAGCCCGAGCGTTTCAACGTCCGCTGAGTTCCAGCCGACCGAGTAGTCCGGAACGTCCTGCAGGAAGACATACTGGTTTTTGTAGAAGGGCGAGGGAGAGACGATCGGGATGACGGTCGGGATCCCCATCATGGCACAGTCCATTGCGCTGATGCCCATCGACATGACAAAGTCGGCGTTTTCGAGAACGTATTTGTCCCGCAATTCTCCGTAGAGGAACGAAGTAAACACAAACCGGATCTTCGGCGCATATTTCTGGATATTGATCCGATTGCGCGCATTGCCGTCGCCGACAATGTGAAATTCAACGACCTTATCGAGGTCCGACAGCAGAATATTATCAAAGCAGTTGATCAGCGAATACACCTTATCCGAATCAAGTCTGCCGAGCCACAGAATGCGGATCACGTCGTCGCGCGAATGATGCGGGATCGAGGAAACGTCGATCTGCGGCTGATGAACGATTGTGGAAACGTATTCGGGCAGAAAATTGCGGTCAGACAGACGGTTGATCGGAGCAAGATTGCTAGCATCCTGAAAACATGCGGAATTGGTTTCCCAAAGCATATTCAGGAACGGTTTTTCCTCGAACCGCACCGCAAAGAACTGATTCCTGTACCATTGCAGAATCTGCGGATGCCCGAAATACTGAAGAATGCGCACATTCTTCAGCGCTTTGATCTTGGTCAGCAGGAAGGACAGATGGTTGATCGAAACAAAAAACACCGCGCCCTCGAAGCTCTGAAAATCGACCGAGTCTTCGTTCATAATATGCAGCTTTTCTGTCTTTTCGGCGGCATATGCGCTTTCGATGGTGCCGCATACCGGGGCGATATAGTACGTCTCGTATCCGAGCGTTTCGGACAAATACTTGGCAAAATCGAGATACACGGTCCGCCCGCCGCCGAACGGGACCTTGATTGCGGTATACAGAACGATCTTCGTGTCCTTCGGCAGCACATAGTCGCCGTTCCGCTTGATCTCGTACCAATTCAGGTCCATGCGTTCGCATTCGGCGCTGAGCTCGGTCGTTTCCCAAAGCCGGAACCCCATCTTTTCATAAAACCGATTGGCGCGCGTATTCTCCACGCGCACATTGAGATACACCCGGTCAAGGCCGAGCGTATCGAATGCATAGGAAAGGATCTGTTCGGTTGCGGATTTCGCCGCACCCGTTCCCCACGCGTCGGGATGCATGGCGATCGCGTACTCTGCGTCGCCGCGCCGCTTTGAGATATTCTTGAGACTGATCGTACCGAGATAGGTATCCGCCTCGTCGACGACGGCGCGATGCACCGTGTCATCGGCGTCGTTCGCATGCGCAATGAACGATTCGACGTCGTTCTCGGTAACGTCCTTTCCGCCGATGCGCAAATACTGTGTGGCAGTTTCATCCCGCATCCATTCCAACATGCGGGGCGCGTCCTTCGGTTCCAATGCGCGCAGCCGATATGCCGTCTGTTTTATAGCTTCCATTTATCTGTCCTTCTGCATAAACGTTCGAATTGCGGAAACTGTCGTTTCAAGCTGCCCGTCGGTCAGTCCGTAGAACATCGGCAGACTGATCTCCTGCGCGGCAATGCGCTCCGCAACCGGGAAATCGCCGACATGATAGCCGAGCTCACGGTATGCGGCATGCAGATGCATTGCCACCGGATAGTGCACAAGCGTCTGGACGCCGTTTGCCTTGAGGTGGGCCATCAACTCCGCACGGTTTTCGACGAGGATCGGGAAAATATGCCAAACATTTTTGACGTTTTGATCCTGCTTCGGCAGTACCGCGCCGCAATCTTTAAGCGCGGCAAGATACGCGTCTGCGATTTCAGAGCGTGCATCGTTCCAACGGTCAAGCGAGTGCAGCTTGACAGACAGCACGGCCGCCTGGATCGGATCGAGACGGGAATTGACGCCCTTCAGGATGTGCGCGTATTTCTCCTTTGAACCGTAGTTGGAAAGGATACGAACCTTTTCGGCGATCGTATCGTCGTTCGTCGTCACCGCGCCCGCATCGCCGAACGCGCCCAAATTTTTACCGGGATAAAAGCTGAACCCGGAAGCGACGCCGAGCGATCCGGCCTTGCGTCCCTTATAGAGCGCGCCGTGCGCCTGCGCGGAATCCTCGATGATCGGCAAGCCGTGCTTTTTTGCGATCGCTTCGATCTCGTCAAAGCGCCCGATCCGGCCGTAGATATGGACAACCATGATCGCTTTGGTGCGCGGTGTGATCGCCTTTTCGAGCCGATCGGGGTCGAGACAGTAGGTATCCGGCTCAACGTCCGCATAGACGGGGGTGGCCCCCGCATAGGTAACGGCGAGCGCGGTTGCGATAAAGGTGTGCGCGGGAACGATGACCTCGTCGCCTGCGCCGATCTCCATGGCACGCAGAATGAGGTGCAGCGCATCAAGCCCGTTTCCGCAGCCGATACAGTGCCTTACGCCGACATAATCCGCATAGGCACGCTCAAACGCAGAGACCTCTTCGCCGCCGATAAAATAATTGCTGTCCACCACGCGGGCGATCGCTTCGTTCAAAGCGGGGCGGATCTCCGCATGCATTTGGGTAAAGTCCGAAAACGGTACGTTCATTGCAAAACCCCTTCCTCTGCAAACCGTTTGACAACGGAATAGTCAAATACATAATCTTCCGGATCGTACGGACGGTCAACAAGGGCGAGCAAAACACAATCGGCGGAAAAATGCAGCATTTCCCGCCAAATAAAGCCGTGAATATAGATGCCCTCTTCACGCGTGTTCAAAGTGACGATTTCGCGTTCTTTTCCATTGTCCAGAAGGACGTCGCAGCTTCCGCTGAGGCAGAGCAGGACCTGATTCAGATCCTTATGCGCATGCTTGCCGCGAACAGCATCCGGCGTGGTATTGTAAATATAATAGATCCGTCCGATGCGGAAAGGTATGTCCTTGTCGTTTTCGATCGGCACGAGCGAGCCGCGCTCGTCGCCGAAGGACGAAAAGCGGATCCGATCTACACCCGATATCATCCGTATCCCTCCGTGTGCGTTGTTTTAAATGTGAAAAACCGCATGTACAATGCGCTTCATGCTCCAGATCGGTTTTTTGACCATCAGGAGAAGCTTATCCGAGAGAGATCCGCGTTCCCACTGCCGATGCAGCAGCGCATTCTCCATGCTCGCCGCTTTGTTCTGCTCAAGCCGCACCTGCAGCGCTTCCGGGTCCGCACAGTACGGGAAGACCTCTTTTTCATAGAAGCGGCGCATGTCCTCGGCAAGCGTAAGATTGTTGCTCTCCGGATTGCTGACGCCGCCTGACCGCCGCCGAATGGCGCATTTGGGCCAGAAGCCGATGGTGATCCGCCGCCGCAGCGCCTGCATGATGAACGGGTAATCCTCCAAAAGACGATAATCGGTATCGAACAATCCGATGGAGGAGAGACTTTCCCGCGTCCTTGCAATCGCACAGCCGGGCAGCAGCTTTTGCGTTTCGTGCGCGCGGTATATCTGTTCCCAATCGCGCGACAACAGCAGTCTGATCTGCTTGCGATGCGGCCAACTGCCGCGAAAATGCGTTAATGTTTCGTCGTAGTTCGAGCAGCAGGCACCCATGATCGGGTCGCCCGATTCCATGAATGCGGCTGTCCAATCGGAAAGAACGTGTTCGTTTTCATAGACGTCGTCGCCGGAGAGGGGGAAAATATAGTCGCCCTTCGCATGCAGAAGCGCGTCGTTGTAGTTTGCGACCGTGCCGACGTTCTGCGCATGACACAACAAAAGAAACTCCGAGAGGTTTTCGCGCCTGTTTTCCTGTACGAACGACCGGATTGCATCGGCGTCGAATCCTTCGGAACCGTCGTCGGCGATGATATACTGCAGCTTTGGATAATCCTGTGAGAGCACGGAACGGATCGCATCGTGCAAATGCTCGCTGCGGTAGCTCAGCGTGATTACCGTGATCATAGGCAGACTGCCCGGATGCCCGTTCCGCATGCTGCATTCGTCCTTTCCGTAAAAATCCGATCCGCGATCGTAGGGAAATACTTTCCTATCTTATTTCTAATAAAATACCATATTTACGCATGAATGTCAACCAAAGCCGCAAATTGTCGGATTATGGAGCGGTTATCGAAAAACGCCGTGCGGCGGCTGCTTTCCGCGTGAAGATCCTTGTTTCCGACGAAGCGGATCTTACGGATCAACGTTCTCGTCCCGCACGATATTGACGACCCAGCGGTCGCTCTTTACAAGGATGAAGCCGATTACACATTTGATAAGCTCAAGCGAGCAGCAGACGATATAGAGCGGCAGGATCGGAAGCGCTGTGAACCGGCTCAACACGAACGCGACGGGAATGCACAGCGCCCAGACGAAACAGCTGTCGAACAGCATGGTGATCTTCGTCTGCCCGCCGGAGCGCAGCGTGAAATAGCAGGCGTGCGTAAACGCGTTGAACGGCATCATGCACGCGGAGACCCAGAGGAAGCGCGTCGCAAGCATCTTTACCTCGCTGCCGGTGTTGTAAAGCCGCGGAATAAACGGAGCGGCGATCGAAAGCGCGGCGCCGAAGAACAGGCAGGTGCAGACCGAAAGCGCAATGATCTTGCGGTCCGTATCCTTCGCTTCCTCGAGTTTGTTCGCGCCGAGCAGATTGCCGACGATAATGCCGATCGAGGAGCCGATGGACATAAAGACGATGTTGAACAGGTTCGATACCGTGCTCGAAATGTTCAGCGCCGCGACGGCGGAAATGCCGCGCGTCGAATAGCACTGCATCATGGTCGTCATGCCGAGCGACCAGAACGCCTCGTTCAGCAAAAGCGGCGTGCCCTTCAAAACGATCTGCTTTGCAAGTGCGCCGGGCACGTAGAACGAGCGATAAACGCCTTTGAAAAACGGGAAGCGCTGCGTGTGCGTATGTGCGTAAATAACGATGATCGCAAGCTCCACGAAACGGGAAATGACCGTAGCGATCGCCGCGCCGAGAACGCCGAGCGCGGGGAAGCCGAGCTTTCCGAAGATCAAAAGATAATTGAACACCAGATTGACGAGCACCGCGGAACCGCTGCCGACCATCGGCACGAAGGTCTCGCCCGTTTCGCGCAGGGAAAAGGCGTAGCACATCGAGATCGCGGAAGGAACGAGCCCGATAAGCATGATGAGAACGTATTTGCTGCCGTATTCGAGCGTAGCCGTAAGATCGCCTTCCGCGCCGCTTTCGTGCAGAAAAAGCGAGAGCAGAGGCCGGTGGAAAAAGCCGAGGACGACGAGCGCGACGATACAGATGACGGCGCAGATCAGAAGCTTAAAGCGGAGCACGTGCCGCACGCCTTCCGTATCCTTCTTGCCGGCGAACTGCGCGCCGAAGATGCTGGCTCCCGATAGCCCGCCGAAGACCGTCAGATTGAACACGAAAATGAGCTGATTCGCGATCGCGACGCCGCTCATCTGCTCGGTGCCGATCCGACCGACCATCAGGTTGTCCAGCACGTTCACGAACTGACTGACGCCGTTCTGGATCACGACCGGAATGACGATTATTAGGACCGCCTTATAAAACGCTTTATCGCCGATGTATTTTGAAAGAAAAGATCGCTTTTCCATGGTTCCTGTTTCCGCTTTTTTGACAGTATAGCACGCCGGTTCAAAAAAGGGAAGCCGAAAACGGATACGGCCGTTACACGGGCTTGTATTTAAGTATGCGGCATGGTATAGTATTGTATATAATCCGGAAAAGGAGCATCAGACATGGAAGTCCTGGCTAAACTCAACAGTCCGGTCATGTACCTGATCTGCGGCGGCATCGTTCTGATCGTCGCGGTCATCTGCATGATCTTCGCCGTGCGCGCCTATCGCGCGGGCAAGGCGATCGGGATCGACGTCTCAAAGATGAAACGGGTCATCATCGCAAGCGCGACGTTTGCGGTGCTGCCGAGCGTGGGGATCCTGCTCGGCGTGATCGCTCTTTCCGGCAGTCTCGGCACGCCGTGGCCGTGGCTCCGGCTTTCGGTCATCGGCGCGCTGCACTATGAAACGCAGGTCGCGGAAGCGGCGGCGGAGTCGGTCGGCATGGTTAAACTATCCGCGTCGGCAATGACGGCGCAGGGCTTTTCGACGATCGCGCTTTTGATGAGCTTCTGTATCATCTGGGGCATGGTGCTGATGATCTTCAACGGCAAGGCATATTCGACCAAGCTCGTGCTGCCGAAGCCCGAGACGGCCGAGCCGGACGGAAAGAAGAAAAAGCTGAATCTCAAGGCATTCGGAGACACGGCGATGACCGCCATGTTCATCGGCCTCGTCTCCGCCTATATCGCAAGCTATATCGGGCAGATCGTATCCTCGAACGGGCTCTTTACCTTTACGGGCGATTGGCTGCCTCTTGCGGTCGCGTGCGTATCGGCGCTTGCCATGGCGGTCTTTCTGCTCATCAGGGAGAAATGCAAGGCGGACTGGATCGACAGCTTTTCGATCGCAGGCAGCATGCTGATCGCCATGACCGCCGCGATCTTCCTCGGAAAGCTTGCATAGGAGGTGCGATATGGAACAGAAAAACACACAGTATGAAGCGTATCTCTCCGCAACACATAAGCTCGGTCGGTGGCTGACCGTCCTTGTACTGATCCTTCTCCTTGCGGCGCCGTTTGCGATCGGGCTGTATCTTTCCGCAATGCCGAACCTCGGCGCGGCGATCAAAGCGTTCCTGGGCGTCGGGCTTGTGTACCTTGTCAGCGGCATCGTCGAGTATCTCATCTATGTGCCGATGCTCGGCGCGGGCGGAAGCTACCTCGCGTTCATGACCGGCAACCTGATCAACATGAAGATCCCCTGCGCGATCAACGCGCGCGACATCGTCGGCGTCAAGTCCGGCACGCCGGAAAACGAGATCATCGCGACGCTGTCGATCGCGACGTCCTCGCTCGTGACGATCCTCGTGCTCGCCGCGGGCGTGATCCTGATGATCCCGCTGCAGCCGGTCCTGCAGTCCCCGACGCTGCAGCCCGCATTTGAAAACGTCGTGCCCGCGCTGTTCGGCGCAATGGCTTGCAAGTATTACCGCATGAACCGCACCGTCGCGCTGATCGTGCTCGCATGCATGTCGCTGCTCTTTATCCTTGTGCCGGGCTTGATCGGCTCGACCTCCATGATGGTCATTCCGAGCGGCGCGCTTGCGATCGTGCTCGCGTATCTCGGCTTCCGCAGACAGCAGAAAGCGGAGGGCAGCTTATGATCGCGCTGTATATCGCACTCGGGCTGCTCGGCGTGCTGATTCTGCTTGTGCTGATCGCCGTGATCCGGACTCTGCTCCAGCCGAAAAAAGTCTCCGCGTGGGAACCGAAGCGCGATCCCGAACGCGAACTGGCCTATGCCGAAACGCTTGCGAAGATGGTGCGGTATGAGACCGTCTCCCAAAAGGGCGAGATCCGGCGGGAGAAGTTTCTGGGCTTCCATACGCTTCTCGAAGAGCTGTTCCCGCTCGTGCATGCAAACCTCGAAAAGATCGAGATCGACGGCAGTCTGCTCTTTCATTGGAAGGGCAAGGCAAACGACCGGCCGCTCGTGCTGATGGGGCATCAGGATGTGGTTCCCGCCGAGGGCGAATGGGAGCATCCGCCGTTCTCCGGCGATATCGAAAACGGCAGAGTATGGGGACGCGGCAGCGCCGACGACAAATGCTCCGTTATGGCGTTTTTCCAAGCCGTCGAGGAGCTTTTGAAGCAGGACTTCGTACCGGAGCAGGACGTCTGGCTTTCGACCTCCAACACCGAGGAGGTCGGCGGCGACGGCTGCCCGAAGCTTGTCGAAGAGCTCATTCGCCGCGGCGTCAGGCCGTACATCGTCAACGATGAGGGCGGCTCGATCGTCACCGAGCCGATGGCGGGCATCATCGGCAACTACGCCATGATCGGCGTGCTCGAAAAGGGACAGGGAAATCTTCTGATCTCCGCAAGATCGAACGGCGGACATTCGAGTTATCCGCCGAAAAACTCCCCGATCGTGCGGCTTTCTAAATTTGTGACCGAGTTAAGCCAACACAGCCCGATGCGTTCCCAAATGAACCGGCAGGCGAAGGAGATGTTTGAGGCGATGGCGCCGTACGGACCGTTTTATCTGCGGCTGCTGTTCGGCAATCTCTGGCTGTTCAAGCCGCTTCTTGTCAAGCTCATGCCGTCGATCTCCCCGCAGGCGGCGGCACTCCTGAAAACGACGGTCGCGCCGACGATGCAGACCGGTTCCGACGGGTGCAACGTCCTTCCGCAGGAAGCGACGCTGACACTGAACCTCCGTTACATCCTGCATCAGGGCATGGCGGAAAGCAACGCCGCGATCGAACGGCTTGCGAAAAAGTACGATCTTACGGTAAAGGTCATTGACGCATACGATTTCTGCGAGCCGGTCGATACGCAAAGCGACGCGTTCCGGCTCGTCGAACGGGTGATCGGCGAGGTGTTCCCGAATCTTCCGTGCATCCCGTACGTCATGACCGGCGGCACGGATGCGCGGCATTATCAGAGGATTTGCGGCGCCTGCATCCGCTTCTCCCCGGTCGTGTACGGCCCGGCGCAGATGAAGGGCATGCACGGGCTCAACGAGTATCTCGATACCTACAGCTTGCCCGGCGCGGTCGATTATTACAGAACGCTGATCCAACGGAACGTGTAAACGCGGAGGTGCGATATGACGCTGTATGACCGGCTGACGGAGGTCCAAGACGAAGAATACCGGGCGTTCATGGTGAATCTGGTTCCCAACGTCCCGCCCGAAACGATCGTCGGTGTGCGTACGCCCGCCATGCGCGCGATCGCAAAGGAGCTCAGCAAAAGCCCGGACCGGGACGCGTTTCTTTCGACCCTGCCGCATCCGTATTACGAGGAAAACCTGATCCACTTCTTCGTGCTTGCCGAGATCAAGGACTTCGATGAATGTGTAACGCGCGTGGAAGCGTTCCTGCCGTACGTAGACTGCTGGCCGGTCAGCGATCAGGCGACGCCGAAGGCGTTCCGCAAGAATCACGAAAAGCTTTTGCCCTATATCGAAAAGTGGATCGTGTCGGAGCACGTCTATACGGCGCGGTTCGGTCTGCGCATGCTGATGAACGAATTCCTCGACGCGGATTTCAAGCCGGAATACCTTGCGCTTGCGGCGTCCGCAAAGGGCGAAGATTATTATCTCAAAATGATGGTCGCGTGGTATTTCGCGACGGCGCTTGCCAAACAGTACGACGAAACGGTTCCCTATATCGAACAGCGCCGCCTCGACCCTTGGGTGCACAAAAAAGCCATTCAAAAAGCGATCGAAAGCTACCGCGTCACCGACGCGCACAAGGAATACTTGAAAACACTGAGATAAAGAGAGAACGACATGAGATCCATTCTGATCAAAGACACGACGCGCGAGGAGCGTGAAAAGATCGTCCGACAGGCGCTTTGGGGCGGCTGTGGATCGGAGTGCGAGTTCTGCTCCGGCTGCGACAATATGGGCGGCGGGCGGATCGACGAGATGTATCAGCCGTATATCGACGGCGAGAAGGAGATCGCGGAGATCAACGCGGCGTATCGCGCGCCGTTCGTGCGGTGAGGGGATCGATCCGCAGACGCGCGAACGCGTATTGACGGTTCGGCTTGCAGACAATATAATCTGCATATCAACGGAATGACAGGATTGCGGGAGGTTGGAGTATGAGGATCATCAAAAGGAAATCCGTCGCGCTGATCGCAGCGCTGCTGTCGCTTTGCCTTGTGCTGCCGGTCGCGTGCTGGTGGGAACAGTCGGAAATCGTCGTTCTCCCGCCGGAAGATCCGACGAGCGTTCCGACGTCGACTTTGGTTTCGGAGACCGATTCACCGGCGCCCGCAACGCCGACGCCGGTCCCGGATACGCCCGCGCCTGCGCCGGAAACGCCGACGTCTGCGCCGAATACGCCGACGGCCCCGGCAACGCCGATCCCTTCGACCTTTCTGTTCGGCGGGGCGGAGCTGCCGACCGGTATTACCGAGATTGACACGAGCACCGTCGGCGCAAACGGCGTCAAGGTCGTCGGAGAACGCTCGGATATCAAGCATATCACGCGTGAAGAGGTGAAGGTGCTGGTCAATCTTTGCCCGAATATCCGCAAGCTCGACCTCGATTACTGCTATCTGGACGACTATGCGCCGCTTGCGAAACTGACCGAGCTGACTTCGCTTTCGCTGATGACCTGCGGAAATCAGGAAGACGGCGTCAAGCTGACGAACATCGACTGGATCGCGTCGCTTACGAATCTCAGACAGCTGAATCTGTGCCACAATGCCATCGACGATATCAGCGCGATCGCGGGTCTGGATCAGCTGGAATATCTGAACCTTGCCGACAACGATCTTCGCGACGAACAGCTGAAGTACCTGACCGGATTGTACAAGCTCAGGGAACTGGATCTGTATCAACTGCCGAAGCTGACGGACGTTTCGCCGCTTGCAAAACTTTCGGCGCTGGAATATCTGCACCTCGGTCAGGATCATTCGATCGAAACCGTAAAACCGCTGACAGGTCTGGACAACCTGAGAAAGCTTCGGCTCAACGACACGGCCGTGGAAGACATCGGTTATATCGGCGATTTCACAGCGCTTCGATATCTGGATCTGTCCAAATGCAGCCGGAACGCCTCTGCATACTATGCGCTGAAGGACTGCAAGAAACTCAAAGCAGTCACGATTTCCGACGCGACCGAGGACGTAAAGAACGTCTTTTATGACCTGTCTCCCATCGAACTGTGGGCAAAGTGGAACGATTCATCTTCGCGGCTGGTTCCGCCGAAGCACTGAAAAAGCGGCATGAAAGCGGCGACAAGAGAAAAACTTACGGAGGTTGCAAGAAGTTTATGCTGCAAATCGGAATGAAGGGACATCTTGAAAGGACAGTGACAGCGGACCTGTCGGCAAAGGTCTGGGGCAGCGGCGCGGTGGACGTGTATGCGACGCCGTGCATGATCGCGCTCGTCGAGGAGACGGCGTGGAGAAGCGTGCAGGACGGGCTGGAGCCGGGGCAGGCGACGGTCGGAACGCGGCTCGACGTCGCGCACCTTGCCGCAACGCCGATCGGCATGAAAGTATGGTGCGACACGGAATTGATCGAGATCGACCGCAGAAAGCTCGTGTTCGCGGTGACGGCCTATGATGAGACGGGCAAGATCGCGGAGGGCACGCACGAGCGTTTTATCGTCGACGTCGAGAAGTTTCAGACGAAAGCGAACGCGAAAGCCGCAAAGTGAGGCAGGAGCAAACGATGGAATGCAACGGTATCGACCTTCGACCGCATCACGCGCTGTGCGCACAGTTTTTTGAAGGGAAAGGGTACAGCGAGCAGTTTGTCGCGCATATGTACGGCGTGTTGGCGACGCTGGAACGCGGCGGCGTTGTCACGCTTACCGACGGGTGCGACGCAATCTGCGCGGGCTGTCCGAACAACCGGGACGGCGTCTGCGAGACCGACGAAAAGGTGAAAGCCATCGACCGCCGCGCGATCGAAGCGATGGGGCTTTCGTTCGGCGACACGCTCCCGTGGCGCGACCTTTCGGCGCTTGCAAAGGAAAAAATCGTTGCGGCGGGAAAGCTAAAAGACGTCTGCCGCGACTGCGAATGGATCGGTATCTGCGAAGGGAAATAGGGATGAACGAATATCTCAAAAACCTGAGCAAGATCGAGTTTGTCGTGACGGAGGCGTGCACGGGGCGCTGCAAGCATTGTCAAAACGACGAGCCGGTCCGTACTTCGGAACACATCGACACGGACGCCGCGGTCGACGCGATCGAAAAAGTCTGCGCGCATTACAGCATCAGGACGGTGATGACCTTCGGCGGAGAGCCGCTGCTGTATCCGGACACGGTCTGCGCGATCCACAAAACCGCCGCGGAGATGGGCGCTTCTAAGCGGCAGATCATCACGAACGGATATTTTGCAAAACAGCGCGAGCGGATCGCGGAAGTCGCGCAAAAGCTCAAAGAGAGCGGCGTCAACGATCTGCGGCTGTCCGTCGATGCGTTTCATCAGGAAACCATTCCCTTGGAACCGGTTCGGTTCTTTGCCGAATGCGCGGTCCGGGCGGGGATCCCGGTCACGCTGCAGCCCGCGTGGCTTGTAAGCGAGGAGGATCAAAACCCTTATAATGTCCGGACGAAGGAGATCCTCGGGACGTTTGAACCGCTGGGGATCCCGACGGGCTCCGGCAACGTGATCTTTCCGAGCGGCCGCGCGCTCATATACCTTCGGGAGTATTTCGATGAAAACGCCGTCGAAGCGTCTCCCTATGAGGAGGACCCAAAGGATGTCCGGGCGCTTTCGGTTCTGCCGAACGGGGACGTACTGAACGGCAACGTGTACCGGACGGACATTCTTGAAATTCTGCGGACGTATCAGCCGTAAAACGGAGGAGGAAAAGATGAAAAAGTGGTTGTTGGCGATCGGGATCGTTCTGATCGTCGCGAGTATCTTGTCGCTGCTGTTTGCCGCGCTGCAGCTGTTCGGGTATTATCACGTACTGGACGGATCGGCGACGCTGTACGCGCGGTTGCACCGGCGGGCGATCGTCTCCTTTATCGTCGGCGGCGCGCTTGCTGTCGGTGCGGTTGCGTGTCTCATCCTGCGCGCGAGAAAATAAGCGAGGTCAAAGCCGAAAAAGAGGGCAAATTCGCGGAAAAGCGCCTTGTGAAACGGCGCGAAAAGCGGTATAATCGGTCTATAAAAGCCGGAGAACGGCGAGGAGGTACTGTATGGGAGAAGCGGTCATCGGCGCAACATTCTTTTTTGACTGGGAAATGCAGCTCATGGAGTGGCTGCAGGCGCATATCGGCAAGACCGATATCGGATTCTGGATCCTTTCGAATCTGTCCGCGTTCGGCGAGGAGCTTTTGCTCATCGCCATCATGGGCTTTCTCTACTGGGGACTCAGCAAGGAGTTCGGCAAATACGTCGGTCTGAACGTGTTGATGGCGAACGTGTGGAACCCGATGGTCAAGAACGTGGTCCTGCGGCTCAGGCCGTATTTCGTAGCCGCGGACAACGGGTACGCCATCGAAGCGCTGCGTCCCGTCGACAGCAGCAAGCCGCTGTACGACGTCGCCGCGCAGGGATATTCCTTCCCGAGCGGGCACTCGTCCAACGCCGTGACGATGTACGGCTCGCTTGCAGCGCATGAGAAGAAAAACAGGATCCTGTGGACGATCGCGATCGTTCTGCCGCTGCTCGTCGGCTTCTCGCGCGTGTTCGTCGGCGTGCATTATCCGACGGACGTGCTCGGCGGCTGGGTGCTCGGTATCATCATCGTGCTGCTCGTTCCGTTCCTTAAGAAAAAGATCAAAAACCGCTGGGTGTTCTACGGCGTGCTGCTTTTAACGACCCTTCCGGGCTTCTTCTACTGCAAGACGAACGACTATTTCAGCTCGTTCGGCATGCTCGTGGGCTTTATCCTCGCCGAGCCGTTTGAAGAACGGTTCGTCAAGTTCGAAAACACCAAGAATATCTTCCGCTGCATCCTGCGCACGATCGGCGGCGCGGTCCTTTACTTCGGGCTGAACACGGTTTTGAAGATGCCGTTCCCGGACGCGCTTCTGAATCCGGCGGATCCCACTTTCCTGTCCAACCTGATCCGCACGTTGCGTTACGCGGTGGTGATCTTCATCCTCATCGGTGTCTACCCGATGCTGTTCAAGCCGACCGGCAAGCTGTGGGACAAGATCTTCGGCAAAAAGACGAAGGAAGCATCGGAGGAATAAAGCACTGACAAAAATCAAAAAGCAGACGCGATTTCGCGTCTGCTTTTTTGCGTGCTTTGGATCAGTATTCGATATCCAGCCGGAACGGGAAGTCGTCGCCGAGCGATTCCCGCGCCTGCGGCATGTCGTGTGAGATGCAGGCGGCGTCCAGATTTTTCAGCGTCAGAAGCGGCGAGATGTCCGTAAGCTCCCGCGTCCAGGAGACCTTGATGTATTCAAGTTCGGGATGCTGCTCGATAAACGCCTTGAATGTCTCGTTTGTGAAGCGACAGTTGCCTGCGTGGATCTCACGGATCTTCACGTTTTTGACCGCGTCCATCCACAGCGCGCAGTCCGTGTTGAACACGTTCAGGCACCAGAATTCCGGGAAGACGGAGAGCACATGATACTGCGCAGGATCCAGTCGGTCCTCGAGATTGTCGACCGAAAGATCGAAGCCGCTCCAGTCCTGAAGGGGTTCGGTCAGATCGAGCGCCGCAAGTGGAGAGAGATCCGTCACCTGCGTGCCGCTGAGCGTCAGGTTCTGAAGATGCGGAAGCTTCTCAATGCCTTCGATGGACGTGATTCCGAGTCCGTTGACGTTGATCAGATAAAGCGAAGGCATGTCGAACAGCACGGAAACGTCGGTGATCTTCGGACAGGTACGAATTTCGACTTTCTCCAGATTCGTCAACACCTCGATGCCGTCCAGCGACTCGATCGGATTGCAGAAGATATCGAGCCGCCGGAGATTCAGAAGGCGGGACAGGAAGGAAAGGTCGGTAAGCGGTCCCTGCGTGACGCGGAACCGTTCGTTCGATCCGTTGCGGGAAAGGTAACCCGCGGTCCCGTTGGACGACCAGTCGTCATCGTACCACCAGCTGTCGGGATTGTAGACGGTGTCGCCAACGATCCGGATCTCCCGCACCTTCGCAAGAACGGAATCCGGCAGGGCAAGGAAGTCTTCGACCGGCGTGCGGTCGATCGCAAACAGGACCTCGCAGTCGTCCGGCAGCGCGCTGATCGGTGTGAAATCGGTAACGTCCGTCCACTGCAGATCGAAGAACCGCAGCTTCGAAAGCCCCTGCACGCCCTCGATCGAATCCACCTGCGTGGACCAGATCTTCAGCTCTTCAAGCTTCGTCAGATTCTGCACACCCTCGATCGAGGTGATCGGTGCGTTGGTGAGCTGTAGCTTTTTGAGATTCTGCATCGTAAACGCGGCGGACGCGTCGGTAAGATCAAAGCACGCCTCCACGCAAAGATCCTCCAGATTGCCGAGGTATTGGATGCCTTCGAGCGATTCAAGCGCCTGGTTCTGGATGTTCAGGTTTTTAAGCCCCGTCAGCTTGGAAAGCCGCGAAAGGTCCGTCATGGTCCCAACCGGGATCTCCTCGCGCTCGCCCGTTTCGCGGTCGGTCACATAAAAGACCGGCGGATAAACGTTCCAATCTGTGTCCGTTTCCTGCATATCCCAATTGATGACCCGGTCTCCGTAGATGTTCAGATCCTGCACGTGGGCAAGCAGCGCGCTCGGCAGAGTGTCGAGCTCGTCGAGGGACAGGAGCTTCACGTACGGCTCATACGGATGCCACCATTCGTTCGGATACTCGATGTTGATCTCGCTGAAGTTGCCGCTTTCCTTCAGAAGGTTCGCATGCTGACTGAGATGCGCCGGCACGGAAAGCCGATAGCCCTTCAGATGATTCAGCGGGGACAGATCCGTCACGCCGTCGATGTCAAAGAGCTCGATGTTGTAATACCCTTTCGGATCGAGGTTGGAAAGCGGGGAAAGGTCTTGTAGATCGACGATGGATTCCAGACGGATGGTGCTGACGGAAAGGTCTTTGAAGCTCGGCAGCGTAAAGAGCTGTTCAAGGCGCAGACTGCTGAGCGACAGCCCCTCGAGCGCCGACCAGTCGGAAAGACGCGGGCAGTCCCGGATCTCCAGATTGACGGCCTTGCTGTTTTTGATCCGGTTGAGGTTCTGAATGCCGTCCAGCGAGGTCAGGAAATCGGATTCGCTGATCGTGACTTGCGTCACATCAAACGCGGGCAGTCCGACAAGCGTGGGAATGCCGTGCAGTCTCAGCTCGCTTTGCACATCCGGGAACAGGGAATAATCCAGCGGCGCGTCGCTGCCGCGGCTGTTGTTGCCGCGGAACCAAAGCTCAAACCGGTTGACCTTCGCGTCCTTGATATACGGCAGCGCGCTTCCGTTGCGGTCGGTCACGTTCAGGAAATCGTAGCGCGTGATCGCCGTAAGCCCGGACCAGTCGGCGACCTCGGAAACGCCGAAGCTGAAATAATCCTTATTGACGATATCGGCAAGATAGTTCACGTGATCCGGACCGGCGCCGTACAGTTCCAGCGTTTTCAGCCGCGGCAGAGAAACGATGGGCGTCACGTCCTTGAGATCGAAACTTTCGGAGAACTTCACACGGTTCAGCGCCGTACAGCCGGACAGCGCGGAAATATCGGTCAGATTGTGAAGCCCCTCGCAATCAATCTCATTGAGCGCGGTATGGTTTTCCAGCCCGTGCAGGGAGCGGATCGAATCGGCGCTGCGCAGATACAGCGAGTTGAGCGAGCTTGCGCCGGACAGGAAGAAGACGTCCGACGTGCGGAAATCCTCGGCGTTAAAATGCCGAAGACCGGGACAGGCGATCAGCGCGTTCAGATCGGACAGCGCAAAGCAGTTGTCGATGTAAACCTCCTTCAGCTCCTTATGCTCCGCAAGACCGTTCAGGGAGGTGAGTGCGGGAAGGTTGTTCAAGTCAAGCTTTGCGAGCGACCTTGCGTTTGCAAGGCAGGAAAGATCAGGCAGCCGCAGATCTTCGAACCGGACCTCGGTGAGTTTATTACAAGCCAGAAGCCCGGACGCTTCCCGAACGCCGTTTTCGCTGCCGGCGGACAGCGTCAGATTCGTCAATGACGGCGGTCCGAACGAATCGAGGTCCTGCGGCGCGTCGCCCGTCAGGTCCATATTGATGTACCGCAGCCGTTCGCAGTTGTTGAGCGGAGAGAAATCCATCGCTTCGCCGGTATAATCCAGATTGATGATCCGCGTTCCCGCGAGCCCTGCAAGATCGGAAAGCCGGCTGTCAAAGATGCGCACGGAGTCCAGCCGAGAAAGTCCGGAAAGATCGGGCAGCGTGCCTTCCATACAGACCAGGTCCAGAAACTGCAGATTGATCATGTAGCGCAGAAAATCCAGGTCGTCCCAACGGCACAGCGCGATCTCGTCCCCTGTGTCGTTGTCCAGCCAATGCGCGCCGTCACCGCCAGAGATGCGGTGGACGTAGTTTTCCGCGTCGACCCGGGCGATGTGAAGTGCCGCCACCCATTCCTCGTCGCCGAACAGCGCGTAGAACCGATCGCCGATGATGAACACCTGATGCACACGGGCAAGGTCCTCGGGCCTAAGACCCACTCTCTCCGGCACGCGCGGCACTGCGGTCGGCGCGGGCGTTTCCTGCGGTTCGGTCTGGGTCACGGCGGGCTTTGCCTTGATCGCGTTTACGATCAGCAGAACGGCGGCAGCGATCAGAACCGCGGCGCCCGCGATGCCGATGATCCACGGCAGCCGATTCTTTTTGGCGACGGCGGACGCGATGCGCTCGGCAAGCTCGTCGGCGGAGTAGCGCTCCGCCGCGATCGTATTGCGCGCAAGCAGCGCGTTTTTGATCAGCTCCGGCGGCGTGCTTTCGTCCAGCGCGACCGGGATCAGCGACGCGGTCTTTGATTGAATCGCAAAGAACTGTGCCGCGGCGGGGGAATCCTCTTTGAGATTCTCAGACAGAAAGAGCAGGACCGCGTCGCCGCGTTTCGGTTTGTCCGTTTTCCGCACGGGCACGCCCTTTTTGCGCAGAGCGTCCAGCACGGGACGCACCGCTTCGGCGTCCGCGGGCGCGTACAGAGGACAGATCGTCTGTTTCATGGTTCGGGTTCCTTTCCTGATTTTTATCGGACGACGCGCACGATATACGGCGCGTCCGGTTCAAGGTTCAGCGGAAGCATATCGATGCTGACCGTCACGACGGAAAGCGCGGGAAGGGCGGACAGCCCCGTAAGATCAGTTACGGCGGTATGTTCAAGGTGCAGCGAACGGAGCTGGGGCAGGTCATTGAGCGCTTCAATGCTCTCGACGCTGCTGCCGGAAAGCCAGAGTTCCTCCAAAACAACGTGCCCGTTCAGCGGAGAAAGGTCGGAAAGCGGCTGCCGGATGAGCGCGAGCCGTTCAAGATACGGCATATCGGAAATCACCGAAAGCTTCGTTACGTCACCTTCGATCACGGCGCCGCTGCCGACACGGCAGGTCCCGTCCGCGTCGAACCGAACGTCGGACGTGTCGGTAAGATGCATATGCCCGCACAAAAACAGCTCCGTGACGCCGTTCAGCTCGCTTTTATAGACACCGCCGGAGGACTTCCCGATCGCTGCGCGCACCGCGTTTTCCAGCAGCTTGCTGCCGCCGAAGTTCACCGGGAGCAAGCTTTCGTAACCGGACACATCCGGCGTCGGCGCAGGGGAGGGCGCTTCCGTCACGTACGGCGTCGGCGTCGGCGTCGGGGTCGGGGCAAAGGTCGCGGGAACCTCGGCGGTTTTTTTGAATGGATCGATCCGTCCGGTCAGGATGCCGTACAGCACAGCAAGCGTCAGCGCCATGAAAAGCAGCGCGGCAAAAAGCCCCATGCGGTCGAAACGAATGTTTTCACCGCGGCGGCGGTAGAACGAGCGCCCGAGTATGCGTGCGTTTCGCACGCCGGAAAGGATCGCCGCGTCGTCCGCCTCGTTCTTGAGGTCGATCGTCGTACCTTTGGAAAGCAGCGCGGTCCATCGTTCGTCGATCGGAGCGTCGTCCAGCGGAACGATCAGAAGAGGGCGATTTTCCGCGACCGCCGTTGCGATCTCGCTGAAACAGTTGGGCGACGCAAGCGCGGTCTTCGAACGGAAGAACAGCACCGCGCCGCACGCGCGCATATGCGCGTCAATGTTGCTCGACCAGTCGTTGCCGGCGGGGATGCCCTCGTCGTACCAAAGCCGCAGCTTGCCGTCGTGCAGCGGCTTGATGATCGACAGGACCCGCTCGGTGTCACGGTGCGAGTAGCTGATGAAAACGTAGGGGCGTTTGCCCTCGAACGGGCGGAAAAAGGTCGTCACGGCGCGTCGCCTCCGATCAGCACGATCTCGTACGTGTCCGAAAGCGTCAGCACGCGCTCGGCGTCCGAAAGGACGGCGTCCTGTGTAAGCTCGATCCGCGTCAGGTTCGGAAGCAGCGCAAGCTCGGAAAGATCCTCCGGAAGCGCCGAAAGGCGCAGCGTCGTCACGCCGGGAAGCGATACCTCCGTGATGAGACCGTTGATCGCACTGCGGACTGCCGCGGTCAGGGTCGGATCGGAAAAGAAGACGGTGTCCGTTTCCTGCGGTTCGACCGCGGCGGGCGGGGAGAACCGCCCGTACAGCAGCGCGCCCGTCAGCAGCAACGCAGCGAGCACGGCCACCGTCACCGCAAGCGCACGTACCCAATGGGACGCTTCCTTCTGCGGAGGACCCAAAAGATCCTGCGTAAAGCCCTTCGCCCGCAAAAGCGCCGCCTCGATCTCGTGCGGCGAAGCGCCCTCCAAAGACAGCGTCGGCGTATCGGAGGGCAGGCCGATCGAAAGCCCGCTGTCCCCGCCGTCGGTGTTGAGACACAGGAGCGTCTGTCCGCGCATATGACAGGCAAGCGCACGGCCTTTCGCGGTCACGTCCGCGCGGAACGCATCGTCAAGATACAGCACCACGAGCGCGGCGCTGCGCATCCGTTCTTCATTCGCGCGAAGCGCTTGTGCGGTTGCGCCGTTGTCCGCGGCGTACCATACGCGCACCCCGCGCCGCCAGAGCCGTCCCAGGAGCGGACGCACGCGCTTTTGATCCGCGTCCGAAAAGCAAAGATACAGATACGGCTCTTTACCCGCATAGGGCGGGAACGCCTTGGTCGCCTTCATCTTCGCTCTCCTTTCCGCATTGTGCGTATATCCTACTAATTATAATATATCATGCCGCTGTGTGTATGGCTATACCTTTTTTGACTTTTTCCGACGGATTTCTTCATACGGACCGGAAATGAAATGTACATTTCGGCGCGATTGAACGGTGACAAACCGCGGCGTCCTGTGCTATAATCAAATATCATACAACAAAGCATGCGGGGCGGCGGATATGCGGTATCAAAACGTGATCTTCGATCTGGACGGAACGCTGACGGATTCCGGCGAAGGGATCAAAAACAGCGCGAAATACGCATTTGAACATCTGGGTCTTGCCGTGCCGGAGGACGGCGAACTCCGGAAGATGGTCGGTCCGCCGCTCTCGGTCGGGTTTTCCGTTCTGGGCGTCAGGGATGCGCAGATCGACGAGGCGATCCGGCTCTATCGCGTGCGCTACAACGAGGGCGGCGGCAAGTACGAAAACCGCGTGTACGACGGGATCGAAGCGTGCCTCAAAGCGCTGAAAGCGGCAGGCGCAAAGCTTTATGTCGGCACGTCGAAGCCGGAATCGCTAGCGCGGGAGATCCTTGCGGGCTTTCATCTCGCAACATATTTTGACTATATCGCGGGCGCGACGTGGGACGGAAGCCTGCAGAACAAGGGCGACGTGCTCGAATATCTTCTCACCGCGATCGGCGGCGCGGAAGGCACGGTCATGGTCGGCGATACGCATTACGACGTGCTCGGCGCGCACGCGCGCCGTCTTCCGTGCATCGGTGTGACGTGGGGCTACGGTACGCGGGAAGAGCTACAAAACGCCCATGCGGACGCGCTTGCAGATGCGCCGGAGGAGCTTTTGGCGGCGCTTTTGCTGACAGAAAACGAATCAAAAGAATAAAAGGAGAGCGAACATGGAGAAATTCAAAGATCTTCCGTACAAACGGCCGGACGTGAAACAGCTGAAAAAAGAGCTTGCTCTGCATCTCGGACAGTTCAAAGCCGCAAAGACCTTCGAAGAAGCGGACGCGGCATTTCTGGACTATATGCGCGTGATGGAGTCGTGGGAAACGCAGAGCACCATCGCGAGCATCCGCAACACCATGAACATGAAGGACGAGTTCTACGACGCGGAGATCAAGTTCTTCAACCGCGAGGGCTCCAAAATGATGCTGACGCTGAAGAAGGGCATCAAAACCGTGCTGAATCATCCCTTCCGGGCGCAGTTCGAAGAAAAATACGGGAAGCATCTTTTCAAGACGCTGGAGATGCAGCTTCGGCTCATCAAGCCCTCGATCGTTCTGCCGTCGATCCGCGAGAGCAATCTCGGCACGGCGTATTCCAAGACCGCCGCGGGCTGCTCCGTCGAGTTCATGGGCGAGAAATGCAATTTCTACGGGCTGCTCAGGCACATGCAGTCGACCGACCGCGCGGAGCGCAAGGCCGCGTTCGAGGCGTGGGCAAAACTCTACGAGAGCGTTTCGGAAACGCTGGACAAGCAGTACGACAAGCTGGTCAAAACGCGCTGCACGATCGCAAAGCGGCTGGGGTTTTCAAGCTATGTCGACTATATCTATCCCGCGCGCGGCAGGTTTGACTACGACGCAGAAAAGGTCGCGGCGTTTCGCGAGGCGGTCAGAACCTTCATCACGCCGGTCTGCGAAAAGCTCTTTCGTGCGCAGGCGGAACGCCTGGGGTTACCTAAGCTCGAATGGTACGACGAGGATCTCTGCTTCCCGGACGGCAACGCGAAGCCCGTCGGCACGCCGGAGGAGCTGACCGAAAAGGCACGGCAGATGTACGAGGAGATGTCTCCGGAGACCGCGGAGTTCTTTAACTTCATGGTCGAGCACGAGCTTTACGACTTCGTCACGCGCGAGAACAAGCATCTCGGCGGCTACATGACGTTTCTTGCGGACTATAAAGCGCCGTTCATCTTCTCCAATTTTAACGGCACGTCCGCGGACATCGACGTACTGACGCACGAGGCGGGACACGCGTTCGAAGGCTATTACGCCTCGCGTCGGCTGCCGCTTCTGCTGCAGACCGGTTCGACGAGCGAGATCAACGAGATCCATTCGATGAGCATGGAGCTGTTCGCCTATCCGTACATGGAACGCTTCTTCGGCGACAAGACGGACAAGTACCGCTTCGCGCACTTCTGCGACGCATTCAATTGCATCCCGTATCTCGTCTGCGTCGACGAGTTCCAGCACCGCGTCTTTGAGAATCCCGGCATGACCGCCGCGGATCGGCGCAAGGTCTGGCGCGGGATTGAACGGAAGTACATGCCGTGGCGCAGCTACGACGGCAACGCTTTCCTCGAGGGCGGCGGGTTCTGGATGCAGAAGCAGCATATCTTCCTCTATCCGTTCTACTACATCGACTACGCCATGGCGCAGCTTGACGCGTTCGCACTGTATCGCAAAACCGTCGAGGGCGGCAACGCGTGGGAAAGCTACCTCGCGCTGTGCGGCATGGGCGGCAAGTACGGTTACTTTGAGACGCTCGAACGCGCGGGACTTCCGAACCCGCTGGACCCCGAAAACGTCAAGGCGCTCGCGGCATTCGTCGAAGGGCAGGCGGAACACTTAAAAAATATGGCGGAGGTGTCATTATGCGTACGGTAAAACGGATCGTTATCTGCGTGCTTGCACTCGGCATGGCTTTGTCGCTCGCCTGTCGGAAAACGGACGGCGAGCTGCACGACGAGATCGCGGGAAAAACGTTTGTACGGGAAAACGGCGGTTTCGGCGGGGATTTCACGATCACGCTGGACACGGACGACTCGTATCGGTACTATGAGGGGTATCTCAGCAGCTATGTCGGTTTCGGAGACTGGACGGTCGAAGACGGTACGGCGATCCTGACCGAGCAGGGCGGGCATCATTCCGTCTATCGCTTCGCCGTAAAAGACGGCGCGCTCATCTATCTTGCCGACGGCTCGGACAACTTCCTCTATGTGAATACGGCGGACGGCGACCGCTTCCTGCCGGAGGATGCTAATTGAACTGCGGGGATAATAAGATGGCGTCGGAGAATGAGGAGATCGTCCGCGAATGGCTGGACCGGCTCAAAGGACTGAACGTCCGCGTCAAAAAGATGTTCGGCTGTTGGTGCCTGTACTGCGACGGGCAGGCGGTCGGCTGGATCCACGACGGCGTGCTGAGTCTTCGGGAGGTCGGGCTTACCTATCTGCCGGAAGAGATCAAGCGCCCAGGCAAGGAGGACCGCATACAGGAATTGGTCATCCCGCTCGATTGCGCAAACGCCGACTGGCTTTGCCGCGCCGTGCAGGATACCGCCGATCTTCGGAAAAGAAGCAAATCATGAAACGGGACGGGAACACGGTTTCCGATATAGAGTAAAAGATAAAAGGAGGACATCGGCATGTTTGTATTCTGGGGCGACGGCTCGGATGAGTCGAAGGCGTTGGTGGACGCAATCCGCGTGCGCAGCACGGAGAATTTCAACTGGACATTTATCTTTATTCTGGCAGTGGTCTTTTACGTTTACTGGTCGGAGATCCACAAGAAGAACAGGGAGATCGTGATCGCGGGATTCGCGCTTTACGGCGTGCATTGGCTCTATGAGATCGCAAACGCCGTCATCGCAAAGATCTTCGGATACCCGCTTTGGGCGGTGTCGAACGCATCGACAACGTTCATCCTTCTGATCGGCGTCTGCTGGGAGCTTTCCATGATGTTCTCGCTTGCGGGCATCATCTCGTTCAAGATGCTCCCGCAGGATCGCACGAAGCGGTACTTCGCAAAAAACGGCAAGAGGGGGATCAGCTGTAAACTCGTCGGCGCTTTGGAGATGGCACTGCTGTTTGCGCTGTTCGAATCGTTCCTTGCGGGCACGAGCAACCATTCCTTCATCTGGGTCTACAAATGGTGGGGCGTGCTTCCCGTGTTTATCACGACCTATATCCCGTTCTTCCTTGCGAGCAACTACGTACCGGACATGGAGCCGAAAAAGCGCCGGATCTTCCTGATCGTCGAGTGGGCGCTCGTTATCGTGCTGCTTGCGGTGCTGATCCCGCTCGGAGTCATCTGATCTCACAAAATGGGATTCAAGAAGGACATGCAATTCGAAAACGCGTATTTCATCACCGGCACGGCGTACGCCGGCAAATCAACGACGGTCAGACTGCTTGCGGAAAAGCACGGAGGAATTTTGTGCGGCGAAAACTGGCACGACGCTTATCCGGAACGGCTGGATCCGGACGAGTTTCCCTGCCTGACCTATACGCACGATCTTAAGGATTGGCACGGTTTCATTCGCCGCTCGCCCGAGGCGTATGAGGCGTGGTACGACGGCGTGAGCCGCGAATGCGAAACGTTGGAGCTGAGGATGCTTCCGGCGATCTGCGAACAGGGGAAGCCGGTCTTTGTCGATACGAATATCTCCCTGGAAACGCTGAAAAGAATTGCGGCGCCGAACCATGTGCTTATCATGCTTGCCGATCCCGCGGTTTCCGTGCGGCGGTTTTTCGACCGAAACGACGCGGACAAGCAGTTTCTGTACCGGCTCATTTCAGAGGAACCGGACCCGAAGGCCGCCATGGAAAACTACCGGCAGGGGCTTTGCCGCATCAATTCGCGGGAACGGTACGACCGCTTTTTGCATGCGGGCTTTCCGGTGATCCTGCGGGACGAGAACCGCAGCGTCGGGGAGACGCTCGCGCTTGCGGAACAGGCGTTCGGGCTGAATCGCTGTTGATCGGAGGAACGGATATGGAACAGCAAAGCTTGCAGACGCTGCACGCAAGGATCACGGAGACGATCGCATCGCTGGACTTCGACCGGATATGGAAAGGATTCCGGCCGATGAAGTTCGCGCTTTACAACGAGACCGAGTGCTGTCTGGACGGTCGGATGATCGAAAAGACGGTCGATTTTTGCGCAAACACGTCGATCGTATTTCAGGGCGAAACGATCGCGATCTGGGACGTGCAGGAGATGCTGCCGATCCCGGTCTTTGCGTCGAAGCTCGTACACGAGATGTTTCACGGGTTTCAGGACCTTTGCGGCTGGGACTGCTTTCCGGACGAGACGGACGCGCTGTACCGCTATCGGTACGACGTCGAAAACCTGAGTTTGCGATTGTGGGAAAATGAGCTGCTTGCAGAGCTTTTGGTGCGTTTCGACGCGCAGAAATACCGGACGCTGCTGCAAAGCCGGAAGGACCGGAGCGAACGGTTTCCCTATGAGTTCCTGTATGAAACCCGCGCGGAGGAGATCGAGGGGTCCGCGAACTACGTCGAATGGCAGGTCTTAAAGCAGCTTGATAAACCGCGCGCGGACGCGCTCGAGGAGGAAATGCGCAGGACCGTGACCGATCCGAAAAGCTTTTTCCCGATCCGCAGGTCGTGCTATTTTTCCGGCGCCATGATGATCCGCGCGATGATCTGCGCCGGGGAAGACCCGTTTACGGTCAAAACGCGTCCGGCAATCCTGCCGATCCTCGAGCGCACGCCCGCCTGCGCCGTACCGGTCGATCCTGCCTTGCGCAAAACGGTCGGGGACGCGGTTTCGGCATATCTTGCGGAATCGCGGGACATCATTCACACGGCCGTTGCGGAAAACGACGTCGCGCTCGAGGGTCCCTGCGATTTGGTCTCTGTCAATATCTACGACGCGCGCTGTCTGGAAGGGTATATCACGTCGCGGTTTTTCGTGCTGTATCAAATCAACGGCGAACAAAAGATGCTGGAAGGCAACTTTGTAGTCAAGATGCGGGACGCAAAGACGATCGAAACGATCTACCGCTGGAACTGACGTCCGGGTTTCGGCATGGAGGAACGACTATGGTCATACTGCTCACCGGCGCGTCGCACACGGGCAAGACCGTGCTTGCGCAGAAGCTGCTTGAAAAACTGCATTATCCGTATCTGTCGGTCGACCATCTTAAGATGGGGCTCATCCGCAGCGGACAGACGGCGCTCACGCCTGCGGACGACGAACAGCTCACGGAATACCTCTGGCCGATCGTGCGGGAAATAATCAAAACTGCGATCGAAAACCGGCAGGACCTGATTGTCGAAGGCTGCTATGTGCCGTTCGACTGGCGAAAGGATTTTGATGCACGTTACCTCGACGCGATCCGGTTTGTCTGCCTTGCCATGACGGATTCGTATATCGACGCGCATTTCGACGCGATCAGATCGCACGCCTGCGATATCGAAGCGCGTCTTGACGACGCATACTGCACGGCGGACCGGATGAAAGCGGAGAACCGGGCGGTGATTGCGGGCAATGAGGTCGCGGGCGAGCGGGTCACGCTGATCGACACGGACTGGGAAAAGGCGATCGAAACGCTGTCGGATAACCTTTGAAAACAGACCGTCTCCGGTTCGCAGAACCTTGTCTATACAGCTGTAAAAAAACGCCCAACAAAAAAAGTCCCGGGATTCGGGACTTTTTTGATCGCAGCGGCGAAAACTGTCCGCGTTTACGGATCAATGCCATACGAGGCGCGTTCGCTTTCGGACAGCGTTTCGCCGTTCAGGAAGCGTTTACCGAACTCGATCAGCTCCGCAACGGAGTAGCGCGGGGCAAACATCATCAGATAATCGTTGTCCGGACTCTGGAAATACAGCATCCGGCGGGAGGGCGAGTAATGCACGACGTTGTCGGCGCTCAGACAGACCGTCCAGTCGGTGAGATTTACGATGTTCAGCGTACCGTCCATGAGCAAGGCGAGCTCGCCGTCCGAAAAAGTCCATACCGTCTGCTGCACAGAGCTCAATTCGCTGTCAAGGGACGTGCTTCCGAGAAACCGGCCGTCCGCCGCGGCGTAGCGGTCAAGATGATACTGATCGTCCCGGCTCAGGACCAGCAGAAGGTCCTCCTCCGCGCCGGCGTCTTCCGCTTTGCAGAAACGGACGGAAAAGACGGTGCGCGCATTGTCGCTGATTTCATAGAGCGGTTTGCCGTCAGATCCGCAGACGACCGCTTTCTGCTTGTCGCTGACGGCAAACAGCGATCCGGAGGCAGACGCATCCGCACTGACGGGATTGTCGGTCAACGCGGCGTCCAAATATGACCACATATCCGTCGCGGGATCATAAAGACTCGGCGCATACGGGCGTGCGTCACGGTCCGTCTCATAAACGGTCAGCATGGTCTGCCGATCGTTCGCCATGATCGCAGGGGACAGATACCCGTCCGGAACGTCGATCTCTTTTTCATACGCAAACGTACCGTCCGGCTGCACAAGCAGGAACAGCAAGCGGTTTTTCCAGACGTTGTTTTCCAGGCAGCGGAGAGAAAAGCAAAGCCGGTCATTCAGAACGATACAGTCTCCGAAGATGGTTCCGCCGGATTGTTCTTTGAGATCGAAAGAATCCGTCAGCGTCCCGCTTTCGACGTCTACGGTATATATCGCGGACGGAGAACTTGTTTGCACGATCAGATATCGGAAAGAGGCGTCGACGCCGATCAGATCTATGAAGGTGCTGTCAAAATCGGTTGAAAAACTGCGGATCAGCTTCTTTTCGTCCGGATCATAGAGGTCGAATGTCCGGCGGCTGTCCGAAAACTGTCCGCTCATCATCACGATCGGACGATCCTCTTCTGCTAATCCCTGCAAGCTTACGCTTCCGTAGGATACGGCGCCGTCAAAAGGAAGCAGATTTTCATCCCAGATGTTTTCATAGATCTGCAGACGCTTGCCGCCCGCTTTTACGATATAGATCCAGTTGCCGTCCGACGCCGGGAAGCGTTCCGCGTCAAGCAGTTCCTTTCGGAACATATCAATGCTCAGCGCCGACGTGCTGCCGGGTGCGTATAACACAAAATGTCCGTTGTGCTGTTCGATCATCAGCCGGCTTCCGTCGGCTGTGAAGTCGGTATTGACGATCTCCGAATCCGTCTTGAACTGCGCAAATAAGCTCCCATCGTCCTGATCGTAAAAGAAGATCTCGTTTCCGCAGATTGCGGCCGTCAGAGCATGGGGCGCGCCGTATGTGTCGACCGTCTCACACGCAAAGCAGCTTTTTCGGTTTCGGATGTATTGCAGCGCAGAAGATGTGAATTGAGAGTTCCAAAGCGTCTTGCCGGTCCGTGTGTCGACGCATCGGACGGAAAGAACCGTCTGCTCCAGCATGACCATTCCGTTCATCGAAAAAGCGCCGGTTCCGTCCGAAATGCCGTACAAAACGATCCGTCCGTCCGACAGCGGAACGATCGTAAACAAACTCGTAAACAGCGGATCCAGCGGATACGTTTCGATCTCGCCGGTGTCGAGCGAACAGCACCGGAGTTCGTCATATTGCGTGTATGTTCGGGTTACAAAACAGAGCCGACCGTTTTGTTCGTCAAAGGCGACGGAGCCGACCGACTGGGCGAACGAAAACGGGGACGGGCTGCTTTGGAAAATCTCCGCGCCTGTGGACGGATCCAGTTCAAGGACTTCCAGCAGGTTCTCCGACGCCCATTGTTCGTTGATCCTGTAAATGTTTTCAATGACAAAGATGCGGTCATGATCGACGAACGCGGCAAGCAGACTGACGGACTCCTTTGAATAGGTCCAGATCGTTTCGCCGCTGATGCCGTCCAGCAGCAGGATCGCGTCTGAACCCATTACGGCAATACAAAGCCGCGATCCGACGTGAACGATATGCAACGAACGGATCGTCCGACCGGTCTGGCGTGCAAAGAGCGTTCGATGCCCCAAAAGGTCCCACGCGTAAACATAGCCGGAGTAATCGTATGCAAAGGCAAGCCGCTGATCCGGATCGACCAGATAGTCTTCGATCGTGCCGCGCGTCGACATATTCCAGACTGCGCGATAGGTGGTGTAATCGCGGATGGTATATGTGGCGATCGCTTTGTGCATGGCAAATTCGGCGACGGCGGTATACGGCCGCTCCGGATGCTCCTCGGAGGGCAGAGCGGCCAGCGCAAGCTGTACGGCAAGGACGCGGTTCTCCGATTTGGTCTCGTTGAGCGATTCGTTGGCAAGGTAAACGGACTGATTTCGATATGCCTGCGTGAGGTTCGCTTCCGCCTGCGCGTAATTCGTTTCTGCAAGCAGCCGGTTTTCCTCCGCCTGCGCATAGTTCGCTTCGGCAAGCAGCCGGTTTTCCTCTGCCTGCTGCCAGTTGCTGCGGATCTGACGATTGCTCCAGATAAGATATCCGATCGCGACGGAGATGAGTACAGCCGCCGCGGACGCAAACGCCGCGAGACGCCGCATTTTGTATTGCCGCGCGCGCATGATCAGCTCGTCATAGGAACAGCCCAAAAGCGCGGCGGCGAGCCGCGGAATCTCCGTTCTGCGGGCGGTTTTCATGTTGCGATAATCGCAGGAGAGCGGTTCGAGAACCTGCTTTTGCTCCGTGGCGTTGCCGGATGCGTCTTCCGTTATGACGGTTTCTTCACACAGAATGGACGGGATGACGTCGTTCGGCTCTCCGTCGACCAGCACCGTCAGAACATGATTGCGATCGTGCGTTTTCAGAAACTGTTCGATCTCGCGCGGGACCCATGTGGAATACTTTGTGGAGGTGGAACAGATGACGATCAGAAATTCCGCGTCATTCAATGCCCGAACGATATCGCGGCCGAGGTCGCTTGTAATGGGGAGTTCCTCCTGATCCCGAAAGATACGCTCGATCTTTTGCCGTCCGGTTTTTTTCCGGATCGCCTTGGGCACGCGAAAATGCTCCAGCCGATGCTGGACTTCCCGCGCGACGGCGATGTCGGCCGGCGCATGCTTGTAGGAGATGAAAGCGTTGTAATGAAACTGCATAATGCTCCCCTTTCACGCAAGTGCGATCCATTCCACTACAGTATAAATCATCCCGCTGCACACGGCAAGTGATTTTTGCCTGCAAACGGCGGTACGCGCGGCTTGCTTCCGCCGGCTGTACGATTGAAAACCCGGCATGGATATGGTATACTGAACAAAAAAGAGGGGGACGGACGTATGGCAAATCTGATCGTGGTCAGCGGACCGCAGGCGGTCGGCAAGATGACGGTGGCGGAAGCGCTGCGCGACAAGCTCCGCTATCACATGATGATGAATCACGACAGCATCGAGCTAAGTGATCGCATCTTCGGCTTCGGCACGCCCGCGCAGAAGGAGTTCAACGGGGCGATCCGCGAGAGCGCCTTCGCGCTTGCGGCGAAATACAACGTGGATCTGATCTTCACGTTCGTCTGCGCGTTCGACATGCCGGAGGACGTCGCGTATTTAAGAGCGCTCGAAGCGCAGTTTACCGAAAGCGGCGGGACGTTTTACTTCGTCGAGCTGTCCGCAGCGCTCGAAACGCGTCTTTTCCGCAACGAAACGCCGCACCGCATGGAGATGAAGCCCACAAAGCGGAATACGGAATGGAGCAAAAGGGACATTTTGGACACCGCGGAACGGTACAAGCTGAACACGGACGCGGGCGAAACGCTCTTTGCGCATCATCTGAAGATCGACAACACGCGCCTTAGCCCGGACGAGGTCGCGGACCGCGTGATCGAGGCGTTCGGTCTCGTGCCGAACGAGAGGAAAGACGGGGAATAGGGAGGACCGAAATGGAAAGCAGGATCGAGATCGTCAGCAGTCATTATGCGGGCTGCGACGAGGACGGACGGCTGGACCGCTCGCGGCACGGGCAGATGGAATTTTTCACCACCATGCACTATATCCATCGCTTTCTCACGCCCGGCGCAAAGGTGCTGGAGATCGGCGCTGGCACGGGACGGTATTCGATCGCGCTCGCGAAGGAGGGCATGGACGTCACCGCCGTGGAGCTTGTCGAACACAACCTCGAGATCCTCAGAGAAAACGCAAAGGGGATCGCGAACCTTCGGGCGTATCAGGGCGACGCGACGGACCTCGGAAGATTCCCGGACGACGCGTTCGGTTTGACGCTTGTGCTCGGTCCGATGTATCACCTCTACGAGCCGGAGGACGTGCACCGCGCGATCGGCGAGGCGATCCGCGTCACCCGCCCCGGCGGCGTGCTGTTTTTCGCGTTCCTGTCCGCGTACGCGATCCTGTACAACAACTATTTTCAGGGGAACTGGACGTTCGGACAGCAGGAAAACTTCACATCGGACGGCAGGGTGCGGCATTTCAAGGAGCAGCTGTTTACCGGTTACGACGTGACCGAGTTTGAGCAGCTGTTCAAAGATAAGCCGGTGGACTATATCACGACCGTCGGCACGAACGGCATACTGGAGTCGATCGAGGAGCGCAAAGATTTCGAACTCTCGGACGCGGATTTCGAAGCGTTCGCGAACTGGTATCTGAAGTTTGCAGAGAAGCGCGAGCTTCTCGGCACGACGTGCCATCTGCTGTACATCTGCCGAAAGAATTGAACGAGAGGAGAAACCCATGATCATACTGAACGTCACTTACAAATGCATTCCCGGCATGCGGGAGGAATTTTTGGAGGCGATCCTGCGCGAAGGGATCGACGAGGCAAGCCGCGCGGAGGCGGGCAATCTCAAATACGATTATTATATCCCGCTTGACGGCGGCGACGATCTGCTGCTCGTGGAAAAGTGGCGCGACGGCACCGATTTGAAAGCGCACGCGGAGACGCCGCACTACGCAAAGCTCAAGGAATTGAAGCCCGTTTACGTGACCGAAACGGTCGTCGAGCGGTATGAGATCACGGAGCACACGAAGGAGGAGAAACCGATGGAAGAACAAATCATCACGATCACGGTCAAAACGCAGGGCGACTCGTGCGAACTCTCCGATGCGGAGATCAAAGACTGGTACATGAACAAAATCACGGCGCTGTTCGATCCCAGATGGGGCGCGCCGGAGATCACGGTCGACGTGAAACGCAGACCGCTGTGAAACACATGCGGCGCGGTCCTTAGGACTGCGCCGCGTTTTTCTTTTGGTTTACGCCTGTTCCGCAATCTTCCGCGCAACGTACACGCCGCTTGCCGAGGCGTGCGAGAGCGAGTGCGTGACGCCGCTGCCGTCGCCGATGACGAAAAGACCTTTGTGCTTCGTCTCAAGATCGGCGGACAGCTCCACCTGCATGTTGTAGAACTTGACCTCGACGCCGTATAAAAGCGTATCGTCGTTCGCCGTGCCCGGCGCGATCGCGTCGAGCGCGTAGATCATCTCGATGATGCCGTCCAGGATCCGCTTCGGCATGACGAGCGACAGGTCGCCGGGCGTTGCGGCAAGCGTCGGGACCGTGAAACTTTCCGCGATGCGCTTTTCGGTCGAGCGCCGCCCCGCGATGAGGTCGCCGAACTTTTGCAGCATCACGCCGCCGCCGAGCATGTTACTGATCTTTGCGATATTTTCCGCGTACGCCGTGCTGTCGTTGAACGGCTCGGTAAAGCGCTTACTGACCAGCAGCGCAAAGTTCGTGTTCGGCGTGTGCATCTTCGGGTCCTCGTAGCTGTGCCCGTTGACCGTCACGATGCCGTTTGTGTTCTCGGTGACGACCGCGCCGTGCGGGTTCATGCAGAACGTGCGGACGAGGTCGCCGTATTTTTCGGTGCGGTAGACGATCTTGCTCTCATATAGCTCGTCGGTGAGGTGCGAGAAGATCTCTGCGGGCAGCTCCACGCGCACGCCGATGTCGACGCGGTTGCTCATCGTCGCGATGTCGAGGTCCCTGCACACGCTTTCCATCCACTTCGAGCCGCTTCTGCCCACCGAGATCACGCATTTTTCGCAGCGGTATTCCTCGCCGCCTGCGAACACCGCAAAGCCGCCGTCGCGCGTTTCGACGCGCTCGACCGGCGTGCGGAAGAAGAAATCGACCTTGTCTTTCAGAAGATCGTAGAGATTTCCGAGCACGACGTAGTTTTTATCCGTGCCGAGATGCCGCACCTGCGCTTCGAGGAGGTGCAGCTTGTTTTCGAGGCAGAGCTTTTTGATGTGCGAATTCGCGGTCGAGTAGAGCTTCGTGCCTTCGCCGCCGAACGCCATGTTGATCCCGTCGACGTACTGCATCAGCTCCAAGGCCTCCGTCTTGCCGATGTATTCGTGAAGATTGCCGCCGAATTCGTTGGTGATGTTGTACTTGCCGTCGGAAAACGCGCCCGCGCCGCCGAAGCCGTTCATGATCGCGCATGTCTTGCAGTGCACGCAAGCCGTGACTTTCTTCCCGTCGATCGGGCACCTGCGCTTTTCGAGCGGATTTCCCGCCTCGAACACGGCGATTCTCATATCCGGCGCAAGCTTTTTGAGTTCATATGCGGTAAAGATCCCGCCGGGTCCCGCCCCGACGATGATGACGTCATACTGCTTCATGGGGTTTCTCCTCTGTCGCACATATTTCTAATCATATCATAGCAGAAAAATGAACGGGAAGCAACAGGAATCCCCTTTGTTTTTCGGGTCGATGATGCTATAATAAAGCAAAGAACGACGGAGGATGGGGGATGGACATTTCGATCACGATCCTGAACAAAGACCGCATGGCGGAGATGATCGCGTTTCATCATCTTTGCTTTCCGAACGACGCGTGGAAGGACGAGGACTGGGAAGACCTGCTTTCCGACCCGCGCGCGGTGTATTACGCGCTGCTCGACGGCGATCGCATCGTCGGCAACGTGTTTATCTACAACTGGCAGGGCGAGAACGATTACGTCAAGATCATGAATCTGTCCGTGCACCCGGATTATCGGGGGAAGGGATACGCGCATCGGCTCTTAAACCATGTGACGGAGCAGATGCGTCCGCTCGGCATGAAGCGCTTTTGCGCCGAAACGCGCGCTTCGAACAAGCCGATGCAGAAGGTTTTCGATGATTGCGGCTATCGTTTCCGCAGGGAAGAGGACGTCGGGTTTATTAATCCGAAGGAGAACGGATACAAGTACGAATTGAAACTGTAAATCGGGAGGGAATGTATGGATCCGAAATTTGAACCGCTGTTTACGCCGTGGAAGGTCGGAAACGTCACGATCAAAAACCGCGTCGTGATGCTGCCCATGGAGGGCACGAACATGATCCAATGGGAGGCAAAGACCGGCGTCGTCAAAGGCATCGACAAATTCTATGAGGACCGCAGGGATCAGGATATCGGTCTGTTCATTCCGGGGTTGATCCCGCTGATCTCGATCGTCGGCAAAAAATGGGTCTACCGGCATCCCGAGGTGTTCGAAAAGGTCCGCCCGATCATCGACGGCATCCATCAAAGCGGCGCGAAGGTCTTTTTCCAGATCAGCGCCGGTTCGGGTCGTTCGATGCTGCTGCCGCCGATTTTAAGACCGTTTGTCAAAAAGGGCGTACTGAACAAGATCGCCTCGCCGGTGCTTGCGAACAAGTGGTGGTGGTCCGCGCCGGACGACGACGAGCCGAACGTGTGGGACCCGTCGGTGAAGATGGACCTGTTCACGGACAAGATGATCGAAAAATTCATCTATGCCTTCGGGCAGACGGCGCTTCGCTGCAAAGAGATCGGCTGCGACGGCGTGGAGATCCATGCGGTGCACGAGGGGTATCTATTGGACCAGTTTGCCATGCCGTATACGAACCACCGGACGGACAAGTACGGCGGCTCGCTCGAAAATCGCCTGCGCTTTGCGTGCGAGATCGTCAAGGAAATCAAAAAGGTCTGCGGAAAGGACTTTCCCGTGTCGGTCCGCTATTCCGTGCGCTCCATGACGCGCGGCTTCAACGAAGGCGCGGTGCCGGGCGAGGTGTTTTCTGAGGTCGGACGCACAATGGAGGAATCCGAAAAGGCGATCAAAATCCTCGAGGAAGCCGGTTACGACATGTTCAACTGCGACAACGGCACCTATGACGCGTGGTTTTGGGCGCATCCGCCGGTGTACGCGCCGCTGAACATGAATCTCAAGGACGTCGAGCACATCAAGCAATTCACGACCAAGCCGGTCGTGTGCGCGGGGCGCATGCAGCCGGACGCGGCGGCGGAATCCATCGATGCGGGACGCATCGACGCGATGGGCGTCGGGCGGCAGCTCCTGTGCGATCCGGAATATGTCACCAAGATCAGGGAGGACCGCATGGATGACGTGCGGCCGTGCATCTCGTGCCACGGCGCGTGCCTGACGTTCTTCGGGCTGAACGGCAAGGGCACGGACATCGATCCGATGCACGTGGAGATGGGCCGCTGCGTCTTAAACCCGTGGACGAACAACGAGACGAAGTATTCGAAAGCGCCCGCAAAGAATCCGAAAAAGATCGCGGTCATCGGCGGCGGGATTGGCGGCATGGAGACCGCGATCCAGGCGGCTTTGCGCGGACACACGGTCGACCTCTACGAAAAGACCGACCGGCTCGGCGGCGTGTTCAACGCGGCGGCGGCAATGTCGTTTAAGGAGAAGGATAAGGAGCTGCTTCTTTGGTACCGTCGGCAGCTTAATGCTTGCGGTGCGAACGTACACATGAACGCCGAGATCACCGATCTCCGCGCGCTGCATGCGGACGTCGTCGTGATCGCGACCGGCGCGCATGCAAGGACCTTGAAGATCCCCGGCGCGGAGCGTGCGATCACCGCGACCGATTTTCTCGACGGAAAAGCCGCGGTCGGCGATTCCGTCGTGATCGTGGGCGGGGGACTGACCGGCTGTGAGATCGCATACGAATTGGCATTGCAGGGCAAGCATCCCGCGGTCGTCGAAATGACCCCGTATCTTGTCGGCGCGCGCGGCATCTGTATGGCAAACTCGTCGATGCTCCGCGAACTTTTGCGCTTCCACAAGGTCCCGGCGTATCTTTCCGCGACGGTTGAGGCGATCACGGACGAGGGCGTTGTGCTGAACACGCCCGAGGGCAAAAAGACCGTGCCCGCGGATTCGGTGATCCTGTCGGTCGGCTACACGCCGGACACGCGCTTTGCGGCGCTGAAGGAGCAAAAGGGGACAAATGTGTATTTCGTGGGCGACTGCGACCGCGTCGGCAGCTTGAAGACCGTCGTGAAGCAGGCGTATGAGCTCGTACAGACCATCAGCTACCGGTAAGGAGGAAATATGATCAAAAACCAAAACATCGTCATCACCGGCGCGTCCAGCGGGATCGGCAAGTCCATCCTCGAAATGCTTGCGGCGCCGGAAAACGGCAATCGCATCGTGGCGGCAAGCCGCAGCATCCAAAAGCTCACCGGTTTCGGCGAAAACGTCACGCTCTTTCCGTGCGATCTGAGCACGCAGCAGGGCGTGGACGCCCTGTTCGGCAAGGCGACGGAGCTGTTTGAGAAGATCGACATCCTGATTTGCAACGCCGGCGCGCCGTACTACGAGCGCTACGATTACGAGGACTGGGAGCGCATCGAAAAAATCTTCTCGCTCAATACGTTCTCCTGCATGTACAGCTATTCGAAGTATCTGAATCATCTGAACGGGCGCGAGGGACGCCTCGTCTACACGATCTCCGCGATGGGCGAGATGGCGCTGCCGGGCTACGCGCTGTACGCCTCCACGAAGTTCGCGATGAAGGGCTTTCAGCAGGCGATCCGCATCGAATCGCCGAAGAACCTCAGAATCACCTGCGTCTATCCGGTGTCCACCAAGACCAACTTCTTCGAGGTCGGCGGCGCCGGGCACAAGGTGGAGCAGCCCTTCCCGGTGCAGACGGCGGAGGCGGTGGCA
>JAFZIH010000076.1 GCA_017554455.1 Clostridia bacterium
AAGCCGTCACCGTCCAGCGTGATGCCTAAATGAGAATCCGCGATCAGCACGATGCGCAGGGGTTCCGTCGTCTTCTGCGTCACGACGGTATAGTTTGTCTGCCGGATATGATGCGCGGCGATCCAACCCTCGCCAAGATAGATCGCAGTCAAAAGCAAAGCGATCACACCCGCAAGATACCGCTTCGGTTCCGTCCTGCGGATGCGCCGCACGATCCATGCGGCAAGGTCGCACAGCAGCCAAATGAGCGCCAAATGCAGCACAACGATCACGACCGAATAGAGATTGATACACGCAAACAGGAACAGCAACCCCACCGCGGCGATCGCAAGCAGCCACGACAGCGCCATATGCTCTTTTGCGAGCTGCCGCATAAACGAGAACCGCCGGACTCGGGTCACGAGGAAAAACAGCGCTCCGAGCCCCAGCGCGCCTGCGCAGATCAGTATCAGGATCCAGACTATCATCCGATCCGTCCTTTCTTATCCGTTGTTTTGCAAAAGAAAATGCTTCATCTCAGCTTTTTCAGCACTTCTCCGCTGTCGCCGTCGATGCAGATGGAGTACGGCTCGATCTGCTTCGGACAGATCGCTTCGTTATGATTCAGGCAGGCGTAAGTCGCGTTCGGGTTCTCCATCGTCAGCGCCCAGAAGGGATACTTTATGATGATCGGCGTGTTCGCGCCGACGCCGATCTCCCAATACAGAACGTGCTGTTCTTTGCATGATTCCAGGAAGGCGGCGTAGTTCGCCGACGCTGCCTGCCAGCCCGCGTCCTCCACGAAAGCATCGTCCGAGCGCAGGTTCATCGTGACCGCGCTCCCGTCGTCCGGGCAGCGCGGGATCAGCTCGGAGGGGATCCGCATGGAGAGCAGCCGATCCTCCGGTACCTGAAAGACGCCGTCTCCATCGGGGACGAAGCCCTGCGCCGCCATGGCTTTAATGACCCAGTCCCGGTTGTCGTACGTCTTTCCGTTTCTGCCGCTGACCGTCTGGAACAGACCGTAATCCCCCTGGGTGTAGAACAAACGCTTTTTGTCGAAGCCCGCCCGCTGGAACTGGTGATCCACGTTCGTGGTGATCACGAAGTAGTTTTTATTCTGCACCAGCGCAAGAAGGTCTTTGTAAACCGGCTTCGGTGGGTCGATATAGCGGTTGTAGTAGATATGCCGCGCCCACCATGCCCAGCGCGTTTCGTCGTCCGGGAAGGGGTAGAAGCCGCCGGAATATATGTCGGTGATCCCGAACCGCTTTTTGAAATCGAAGAAATATCGCTCGAAGCGTTCGCCGGAATAGGTAAGTCCTGTGGGCGGTGGACAAACCCGCGCCTGCGCCAATCACGATGGTGTCGGCCGTCTCCAATTCATTTTTCAGCCGGGCGATGTTCTCCGCACGGCTACCTGTTCCGTAGGAAAGCCCGCTGCGAAATGTCCGCACCGCGGCAAGACCCTTTTCAATCGTGCTGAGATACCCGTTGGGTTGGTCATAATAAAAGCGCTTCATAATAGTTTCTATCCTCGTCTTTGAATACGTTGAAGATCACGTGGTCGATCTGTCCCTCGTGGGTCTGCATCCAATCCCGCACTGTCTTGACCGCGATCTGGGCGGCGCGCTGCTGCGGAAAGCCGAACACGCCGGTGGAGATGCAGCAGAACGCGACGGAGCAAAGCCCGTTTTCGGCGCACAGATCGAGCGTGTTAGTGTAGCAGTCCGCTAAATCCTGCTCCAAAGCAGGCGTGAGCCG
>JAFZIH010000077.1 GCA_017554455.1 Clostridia bacterium
AAAACCGCGGACAACTGATTGTTGTTCGCGGTAATATGGCGGAGACGGTGGGATTCGAACCCACGGACCGGCTCATCACCAGTCAAACGATTTCGAGTCGTTCTCGTTATGACCACTTCGATACGTCTCCGTGTGCGTCTTCCGTAGTATAACGCATTGAATCAAAAAAAGCAAGGATAATTATTTGAATCTTAAATCTTTAAAAAAGTCCTTTAGCATTGCAGCACATTCATCTTCGCATATGCCCCCGAGCGTTTCGATAGAATGGTCGAACCAATGATCACCGAGATCGATCCTTGATCCGCAGCAGCCGCAGGCGGGATCAAACGCGCCGAAAACAAGGCGGGGAAGTCGCATATGGAGCATGGCTCCTGCGCACATTGCACACGGCTCAAGCGTAACGTAAAGTGTGCAGCCGTCCAGCGTCTCAAGTTTACTGTATGCGTCCTTCAGCGCAAGCATCTCCGCATGCGCAAGCGGATCGTTCCTCAAATTGCATGTGTTATGTGCTTTTGAAACGATCCTGTCGTCTTTTACAACAACTGCGCCGACGGGAACTTCATTTTCGTCAATTGCGCGTTTTGCTTGCTCGATCGCGTATTGCATCCAATCACGGTCAGTCACGATTCAGTACCTCCTCGGTATCGAAATCCGGATAAACGACGCGGCAGAGGCAAAGACCGTGTGCGGGAGCCGTTGCGCCGGCGTCGGACCGTTTTCCGGACTCGATCGCTTTTTGCAAGTCTGAAACCGTTTGCTTTCCGCTGCCGATTTCAAGCATGGTCCCAACGAGAATGCGAACCATGTTATAAAGAAAGCCGTTTCCTTCGACCGTATAGGTCAAAAGATTCCCGTTCTTCGTCCATTCGGACCTTGTGATCGTTCGCACGGTGTTTTCCATAGGACTGTCGGCGCATTTGAAGGCGTTGAAATCGTGCGTCCCGATAACGCAGCTTGCCGCCTGCTGCATCGCTGCAATGTTGGGTATATAATGCAGATGAAGCGATGTCGTACGCAAAAATACGTCTGCGTGCGCGCCGAGCTGCACCGTGTACGTATATGTCTTTCTTTTTGCAGAAAACCGCGCATGGAAGGAGGGGGCGCATTCCTCCGAATACAGGACGCGGATATCGCGCGGCAGATGCGTATTCATAGCGATCGCGAACTTATCGGCGGCCATTCGCGCTTCGGTATCGAAGTGCGCGACCTGCGCTTTTGCGTGAACGCCGCTGTCCGTTCTGCCGGAGCCCTCGACGCGGATCGTCTCGCCGGTTAGTTCGAAAAGCGCTTTTTCCAGAAGCGACTGCACGGAAACACCGTTCGGCTGTACCTGCCAGCCGACGTAGTTCGTACCGTCATAGGATATGATCAATCGGATCCGTCTCATCAGAACAGCACCAAAATCACGATCAGCGCCGCGACAAAGAGCAGCGTGATCAGGATCGCAAAAAGGTCTTCTTTCCGGAATTTCAACTGATGCATCCGCGTTCTGCCGTCGCCGCCATGATAGCAACGCGACTCCATTGCAATAGCAAGATCGTCTGCCTTTCGGAACGACGAAACAAACAGCGGTATCAGGATCGGGATCATACTTTTTACCCGCTTGAAAATATTACCGCTTTCGAAATCGGCGCCGCGGGACATCTGCGCGTTGCGGATCTTTTCGGATTCGTCCATCAGCGTCGGCACGAAGCGCAGCGCGATAGTCATCATCATGGCAAGCTCGTGTGCAGGAAAATGAAAGATTTTCAGCGGGGTCAGCAGCTTTTCAAGCCCATCTGTCAACGCGATCGGCGAAGTCGTCAGCGTCAGCATCGACGCACCCGCAACAAGAAGGACGATCCTGATTGAGAGGAAGAAGGACTGCAGGACCGCTTCGTCGGTGAGCTTCCAGAATCCGAGATCCAACCAGACATTTTCACCTTTCGTGAAAAACAGATTCAGCAAAAACATCAGAATCAGCAGAAACCGGATCGGCTTCAGCGAATTCAGGATATACTTGAGCGAAATACCCGAAAGGACCAGTTCAATCACGAGGTATACGAACGGGATCGCAAGGAACCATATATCCTTGACGAGGAACGTCATAGCGATATACAGTATCATCATCGCAATCTTTGTACGCGGGTCCAGCTTGTGAATAACGGAGTTTCCCGCAACGTATTGTCCGAGAGTAATATCACGCATGTGCTTTACCCTCCCGGAACCAATGCAAAAATGCGTCCTCTGTGCAGATCGAGGTCGGTATGGCAACGCCGCGGCGATTCATCTCGATACAGATCTTCGTAATGCTCGGTACGGAAAGCCCGATCCGCTGCAATTCCTCCGCGTTGGAAAACACGATCTGCGGCGTATCATAGAGGAACACGCTGCCCTGTTCGAGAACGAGCACCTTTGTCGCGTGATTCGCTATATCGTCCATCGAGTGCGAGATCATGATGATCGTACAGCCGGATTCACTCCGCAGCTTTTCAAGAAGCGACAGGATCTCTTTTCTTCCGAGCGGATCCAGTCCTGCCATCGGCTCGTCAAGGACAAGATATTTCGGCTGCATGGCAAGAACGCCGGCGATCGCGGCTCTGCGCCGCTCGCCGCCCGAAAGCTCGAAGGGCGATCTTGTAGAAAACCGTTCCGGATCAAGCCCGACCATCGTCATCGCGTTCGTGACACGGGTCTTGATTTCTGCCTCGTCGAGTTTCATGTTGCGCGGTCCGAACGCGACGTCCTCGTATACGGTCTCGGCAAACAACTGGTATTCCGGGTACTGAAACACCATACCGACAAGGGAGCGCACCGTTCTGCGTTCGCTTTTCTGCGAAAGATCGTGTCCGTCGACAATGACGGTCCCTTTCTCACAGGAAAGCAATCCGTTGAGATGCTTCACAAAGGTCGATTTTCCGCTGCCGGTATGCCCGATGATACCCAGAAAGCTGCCTTCTTCGATAGTAAACGTGAGGCCTTTGAGCGTCGGCGCAAGCGGTTTACCGCCCTGCGTATATGCAAACGTAAGATGATTTATAACAATGGACATACTTCCTCCGCAAGCAGCTCAGCTGTCAGAACGCTATCGGAAAGCGCATATCCAATCGATCTCAATGCATTCCGAACGGAAACCGTTTCAGGGGGAACGAGATTGCTTTCCATGAGAATATCGGTATGTTTGAATACCTCTTTCGGCGTATCGTCCAGTACGACTTTGCCGCCTTTCATGACGACAATGCGGTCGCAGCCCGTCGTTTCTTCCATGTATTGCGTGACCATCAGGATCGTCATGCCTTCCCGGTGCAGTTTATGCACGGTCTCGAGTAGTTCGGCGCGTCCGCTCGGATCAAGCATCGCGCTCGCTTCATCCAGTACAAGAATTCTCGGCTTCAGCGCGAGGATCCCAGCGATCGCGATACGCTGCTTCTGCCCGCCGGACAGATGATGCACGGCAGATGTCGCAAAGTCCGTCATACCGACGGAAGCAAGCGCGTCGTCCACGCGGATGCGGATCTCGTCCGGCGCGACGCCGAGATTCTCGGGGCCGAACGCAACGTCCTCTTCAACAACGGTCGTCACAAGTTGGTTGTCAGGATTCTGAAACGCCATCCCGACGTTCTGACGAATGCGAAGGATGTTGTCCTCATCCGAAGTCTGCATGCCGCACACCGTAACGGTGCCCTGTGTCGGCAAAAGCAGGCCGTTGACGTGCTTTGCAAGCGTGCTTTTCCCGCTTCCGTTGTGTCCGACGATCGCAACGAATTCGTTTTCTTTGATCTCAAGGTCTATGTCCGAGAGCGCGGGGGTAAACGCTTTTTCGTATTGAAATGTTACGTGGTCAAATCGTATCATGAATCTCTCCGCACAAAAATTCATTTTACAGTATACATTAGGTCTGTTCATTTTTCAAGCGATTTGTTATAATCGGATCGGAGGTGAAACGCCATGCTGACCCGACTGAAAAACATTGACACGATCATTTCATGCGATCATTCCGATACCGTGTACCGACATACCGATCTTTGGTTCGAAAACGAAGAAATTGTTCGGATCGGATCATTTGACCGTGTGCCGGATGCGGAGTATGATTGTTCCGACTTGATCGTATATCCGGGGCTTATCAACGTGCATCACCATCTGTATCAGTACTTTACGCGTAATCTTCGCAAGGTACAGGACTACGAGCTGTTCGATTGGCTGAAAGCACTTTACGGCATATGGAAAAACCTGAACGAAGATACGGTATATTTGAGTTCGCTTGCCGGCATGGCGGAGTTGATGCGGTACGGATGCACCACTTGCTTCGATCATCATTATGTTTTTCCAAACGGCGCCGGAGACCTCCTTGCTGCGCAGTTCCACGCGGCTGAGATGCTCGGTATCCGTATGCATGCATCACGCGGAAGTATGGACCTTTCCGAAAAGGACGGGGGACTGCCGCCCGATTCTGTGGTACAAACCGTCGATGAGATCCTGATAGACAGCGAAGAAGCAATTCGACGCTATCAAGATAACAGCCGATTCTCCATGCGGCGCATCGTGCTTGCGCCGTGTTCACCGTTTTCCGCTTCACCGACGCTGTACCGTGACAGCGCATTACTTGCCCGCAAATACGGGGTACAGCTGCATACGCATCTTTGCGAAACGAAAGATGAAGAATCGTACACGCTCGATGCTTTTCATAAACGTCCCTTCGATCATCTTGCTTCGCTCGGATGGACCGGTCCGGACGTATTCTACGCGCACGGTATACATTTCAATGACGCTGAGCTTGATGATATCGCACTTACCCGCACAAAGATCGCGCATTGTCCTGTTTCAAATATGAAACTCTCCAGCGGCGTCATGCGATTGCCGGATATGTTGGATCGCGGCATTACGGTCGGACTTGCCGTCGACGGATCTGCGAGCAACGACGGATCGAACCTGATGGACGAAATGCGCGCCGCATACCTAGTGCACCGCCTGACGTGGGGAAAACGTGCGCCGAGCGGTTATACGGTTTTAAAGCTTGCGACCGCAGGCAGCGCAGCGGTTCTCGGACGCGACGATATCGGTTCCATCGAAGAAGGCAAAGCGGCGGACGTTTTCGCGATCCGAAAGGATACAACAGATCTGCTTTGTGCGATCGACGATCCGATGGACCTTTTCGGCAACGTCGGATTTCATCGCCCGTGTGATCTCGTCTTTGTCAACGGAAAGTTGACCGTCCAAGAAGGGAAAATCGTCGACTTCGATGAACAAAAAATCCTGCGCGCGTCGCAGGATGAACTCAAAAGATTCTTATCCGAATTATAAAGTCCGATCAGACAAACGTTACGTCGCCGCGGTCGATCGCCGCTTCCGTCCCGTCCTCATACCGGACGACAAGACGAAACTCCCGATCGATGCCTGTTGACGTGCCGTATCGCATGCCTTCCGGTTCGGCGACAAGCACTCTGCCTCCGATTCCAATCATTCGTTCCCGGTATATATCATAAAACGTGATATCCGGCAGTTGTTCATAGTATCGCTTGAATCGCAGCAGAAGACGTTTCAGAAAGCGTTTCCTAAGATCTTCATCATATGGCACGTCAAACAGCGCCGCAGCTTTGTCCGCGATCGTCTCCGGGAAGCCGCCCTCGGGAGGAAACAGATTCACGCCGATCCCGACGACGGCATATTGAAAACTGCCGTCCTGATTCATCGCGCTTTCCACAAGGATCCCGGCGACTTTTCTGCCTTGAACGTAAATATCATTGACCCATTTGATCCCGCAGTCGACGCCGAATTCCAAAACCGTGTCGGAAAGTGCGACGGCAGACATACAGGTCAGCGCATAAGGAGACAGCGCACACGTGGGACGAAGCAGGATCGAAACGTATAATCCCGTGCCCTTCGGAGAAAAAAATACGCGATTCAGCCGTCCGCGTCCGTTTGTCTGCCCGGAGGCAACGAGTACGTATCCCTCCGGTGCGCCGTCCTTTGCCAAAGCTTTTACAGAAGAATTTGTGGACTTGACAGTTTCGACCGTATGAACTTTATATGACAAAGATGTCATTCGTCTACGACCTCTTTTTTCACATATGCGCTCGTGCTTGCGGAAAGCAGCGCGCCGTAATCCGGTGCGAACGAAACCGTATCGCCGACACGATATTCCGGCGCTTTTGTAAGATCGAGGATCAGATGATCTGAGCTTGCGCCGATGATCTCAATGCGCGTGTCGAGCGGCGTCAATCCGTCGATCCGTACGTCCTGACGTCCGACGGCGGCGATCGCGCGCCGCATCATGCCCTTATCGACGTATTCTACTGTCTCGCCGAACGCGTTTCTGCTCAGCGTACCGATGGGATAGGAGGGCTTCGTTTTACATTCCACGATCGTGGCGTCAAGCTGAAAGACATCCTGATAACAGCCGGGAATCGGCGTATACATACCGGGAATCATACCGCACATGACGGATTCTCCGAGACGCAGATGATTGATCTCTTTCGGCAGCGTACCGTCCAGAAGAAGCTGCAGCGAAGTACTGTTTCCGCCCGAAATGACGGGGATGGGGAGGGAGAGTTCTTTTCTCAGCCGTTCCGTAATGGAAACGAGCGTTCCGAGATTCTCCAGATCCGGCAGGACCGAGCCGTAGCAAGTCAGGTTTGTTCCCGTTCCGTAAAGATCAAGATGCGGACAGCTTTGAACCGTCTGTGCAGCTTTTAGGATCTGATCCCAATCCTTGAAAAAGATCCCTTCGCGAAGATCGCCGAGGTCGATCATCAGGATCACGCGATGTTTCTTATCAAGTTTTTCAGCTGCTTTGTTGAGCGCAAGGATCGTTTCGATCTCGCTTTCCAGACTGATATCCGATGCGCAGACGATCTCTTCCGCAGCTTCCGGCATGCCGATGCGCAGCATCAGCTTCGGAAGGTTTGAATCCGCCGCGTTCAGATTTTCCACACGGGAATCAGCCAGCATATCAGCGCTGCTTTCGTTGATGCAGTCGATCGCGGCGGGATGTGCGCAGACGACCTTTGAAACAAGTGCAATCTGTACGCCCTGTGCGTGCGCAGCGTTCACAAGCGTTTTCATATTGTGCAGAAGCTTCTGTTTGCGGATGATCAGTTTCGGATTCTGTCCCATTGAATACTCCTTTTCAGCAGCAGCAAAGCGGATTCGGGATCCTCCTTTGAGAGTACGCCGACCGACGCCATAATGTAATCATTGTCAAACAGTACTTTTGCCGTCCCGGGGGAAGGAAGCAGCTGCATGCGGTTTTTGTTGCAGTCCGCGATCGTCCGCAGGATGGATTCGTGATGCGGAAGCCGTGTCAGCGCGCCGCCCGTTCCGACAACCCATTTGATCGCCGTGAGATCCTTGCCTTCTGCGATCGTTCGCCGTCCCTGCGGCGTATACAGATGCCGAAGCTTACCGGCGTGTCTGTCAAGCGCGACAAGTCCCGCTTCGAGGCAAAGCCGTTCGGTCAGCTTGAACTGCGTTTCCGTTTCCGGGATCGGCAGGTATGCACGCATCACAGCATCCGTATCGATACCGAGCTCTTTGTTTAATGTTTCCGTACCGATACGGTCTACAAGATTGTGCGCGTTGATATAGAGCCCGAGATCGCCTTCCACGGTCCGCTTCGCTTTCGGCTCAGGAGATGTCATCATAGACACGATCTCCGGTGAGCCGTCGGTCACTGAATGTACGTCCGTTGTCGCGCCGCCGATGTCGATCACGACAAGATCGCCGATCGCATCATACAAAAGCTGTGACGCAAGCATGACGCTGCCCGGCGTCGGAAGGATCGAGCCGTTTACCATGTCGCGGATATGCTCCATGCCAGGCGCGTTCACAATATGCTTTTCAAACATCGCGTGAATGACCTTGCGCACGGATTCAACGTTCAGCTCATCCAGTTTCGGATACACATTGTCAGCGATTGAAAGAGGGATCCCGTTTTCCTGCGCGATACGTGAAATGATCGTCCGGTTCTGCACGTTACCGCAGTAGATAACTGGCGTTTTCCGACCGCTCGCGGCGATCATACGCATGTTATAGACGGCAGTTTCGCGTTCGCCGTAATCCGTCCCGCCCGCAAGCAGGATCAAATTCGGTCTTGCGGCGTCAAGATCCTCGAGATCAAACTCGTTCATCTTGCCTGCAGTCGTCTGCACGATGATCGCGCCTGCGCCGAGCGCTGCCGCTTCCGCAGCGCGTACCGTCATGTCGCGGACCAGTCCGTGCACCGTCATGCGAAGACCGCCCGCCGCCGAACCGGAAGCGAGCATGCGGTCGTACGTCAGCGTCGTTTCATCGGTATGTGAAAGAAGATCGTCAACGGCATTTTGAAGCCCGATCCGTACGTCGCCGTCCAATACCGTGGTGGGGGCTTTCCCCTGCGCGATAAAGCGCGGCGACGCAGAACCGAGACCGTCAAATGCGTTGACGATCGTCGTTGTGGAACCGATTTCAGCTACCAGTACGTTAACGTGCATTCTGCTGTTCTCTTCTTGCGCGTTCCTTTACAAGGAACGTCGCAACATGGTTGCCGTGCGAACCGCGTCCGAATCCGACGTCCGCACCTGCCGCGCGCGCGCCTTCATCCGTGACCTGCGTGCCGCCCGCGACGAACATCAGCTTATCGCGTACACCCATCTCGCGCGCGATGCGGTCCACCTTGGCAATGTTCTTGTAATGGATATCGTCGTGCGAAATGATGCAGGAAGCCAGCATCGCGTCCGCGTTCGTTTCGATCGCCGCCTGGACGAGCTTTTCCGGCGGTACGGAGGTACCGAGGTAGATGCACTCGATGCCGTACTTTTCGATACCGCCGTGCTTGATGTTCAGGATCTCACGAAGACCTACGGAATGTTCGTCGTCGCCGATCGTACCCGCAACGATGCGCATCGGCTTCTTGTCGATGGCGTCCCAAAGCTCTTCGTCGCTCAATACGTCGGGAACCGTCGGAAGCTGCAGGTCGTCCATATTGATGGAGAACGCGACCTTGCCCTTCATTTCGATGCGCGTACCTTCCGCACGGTGCATGATCTCGCGGTTGATGACTTCGCATTCGCAGAGGTTCATTCTTCTGCCGATCTCAAGCGCCGCCGCCTCGGCATGGCGTACGTCGGTGGGGAAGAACATCGTCAGCATGACCGTGCCGTCGGCAAGCCATTCCATTTCCGGCTTGATGAGCTTTGCGTTCGGGCCTGCATAATCCTTGACCTCGTCCATGCGAAGATACACGTTGTCGGTCTCGTCAAGCTCGTCGATGTACTGGATCTTGTCGGGGCATTCGAACGTGCAGCCGCCAATAAGTTTCGAAGGATCGTCGACCGCTTCGGGATCGTACTGAGCAACGTTGTTGTAGCCGTAATGCGCGGTGACCGGCGCGCAGTAATCCGCAGCACGCTTGATGACCGTGCCGACGCCGATACCGCCGTCGATCTTTCTCGAGATACCGTCGCCGTTGCGCTCCGGGAACATGCCGCTGTCCACGAAGAATCCCTCCTCGACGGAATTGAAGTAACCTCCGAGCTCAATCATGTTTTCGAGGAACAGGATCGCGCGTTCCTTGAGCTCGCGCGCTTTCTCACGAAGATAGCCGTCCTTTTTGAGCTCAACCATTTCCATGAGACCGTCCATGCCGATCAGCGCCTGCTTTGCGGTGTCGCACGCTTCGATGTTGTAGATATGCCAAGGCACGTTGCGGCCTTCGTCCGGCGTGATCGTGCTCTGAATATCCGCGCTCGTGAGCTTTGAAATGACCATGTTGAGCACGTGCGTGACGGTCGCTTCACGCGTCGACGCTTCGATATACTTCGTGTTCATCTGCGCGCGCATGCGGTACTCGTGGAACAGATCGCGCAGCGCGACAGCATACGGCAGGTCCATATGGATGCACGGGCCGGGCGTCGCCGTCGGAGGAACGGTGGAGAGGCAGATGTTCTTTTTCTTCATGCCGACCTTTGCGGAGATCAGCGCGTTGATGCCATGCTGTACCATCAGCTCCGGCATGACCTTCCACGCGTCGCGCGCGGTTGCGTTCGCGTTGTGCGCACCGTCGATCTGCGCCATATCCGCCCACGCCATGACCTTTTTGGATTCGCAAGCGTCTACGAATGAGCGCACCATATTGATGTTGCGGTAGATTACGTTGTACTGCGGATCCTGATGCGCACCGTTGACGCCTTCCTCGGCGAACATAACGGCAATATCCGGGCCTGCAACGCCGGAAACGTAGCTGTGATAGTTGATCGGACGACCGACTTCATCCTCGATCATATCGAGCGCCTTGCGCTGTGCGCGGACCTGTTTGCGCGTGACCGGTACGCCGCCGATGCCCTGCGGCGTGCCCTCGATCAGTCCGTCAAAGTGGCTTTGTCCGGCGGTACGGATGACCATGATATGATCCGCGCCGTGGTGCGCCGCCATACGCATGCGGCGGATGTCGTCCTCGAATCTGCCGGAAGCGATCTCCGTCGTGATGACGGGGATCGGCTGCGGATCGATGTCCCCGAAATAGTGAGCAGGGGGAAGACCGACGCTGTCCTTTAAGGGCTTGCTGGCGTCCTCATAGGTGAACGGACCCATTTCGAGCCCCGGGACCGGCTCACGCCACGTCCAGCCGCGGCGGCGGGGATGATAATGCTCGAGGTCCTTGAGGATCTCTGCGACGTCAATCTTGGTATCTTTATCAAGCTTATAATCGCTCATGCGTTTTCACCTCCGAACAGTGCTTCCGCTTCTTCCCAGCAAGCTTTTTCGATCAGCTTCAGACCTGCCGTGCGTACGTCCGTGCCATCCTTCTTGGAAAGGCGATACACGACGTTGCCTGCGCCGTGCTCCATCAGATTGTGCTCCATGCAGCCATCCACAAGTGCTTTTGCTTCGAGAGAGGAGAACCCCATGCGAAGCAGCACGCTGCGCTCGATCGCGGGCGTCGTGTTCTCATAACCGAGTTTCAGAAGCGGATCGATCAGTTCTTCGATCAGCGACCAGAAGCGGGTTTCCAGTTCCGCATCGGAGAGACCTTTCAAATGCTCTCTTCTTGTTTCAAAGTCGTCATTGCGTTTCATGCAAGATGCTCCTTTACAAATTCTCTGTTCGTCTTGGTCTCTGCCGCGAGGAAGTCGATATCTTCATCCGTCGGCCGCTTTCCGGTCATCTTGATCGCATTGTGGATCAGGGAAGTGCGGAGATGCGTCATATCAGCGGGACGCACTTTAATCATGGACGGATGGGCGGGGAGGATGATGCTCTTGCCCGGGACCTCTTCTTCGGGATTCCCGAAGTGAATGTCGATGCCGTTCGACCGAGCAAAGCTCAGCTGTGCGTTGACATGTTTGCCTGCACCGGTGTATTCGGTCTCCTGCACGATGATGATCTTGTCCTTCGGCATCGTCTGCGAAAGTGCGAACGCCGCTGCAAGCGAGGTGTTGCCTGCGGGACCTTTTTCCATGCCTTCAAGCGCCGCAAGCATCTCCGTGGTGTAGAACACTTCGCCCTGGTTTACGGTCACGTAGCGATCCATGTATCGAAGTGGTCTTGCCGCGCTTCTCGGAACGTCGCTGCGGTCAGGCCAGGTCGAGAACGGCATGCCGAAACCGGTATGACCGGTCGTGAACGATTTCAAATTGAACTGATGATCGCTCGCCATATGCAGACCGGAGAGGTTGACGCTGGCCGCGACCACTTCCGCCTTGCAGCCGGCTTTCAGAAGACCTCGTGCGGTACCGGTGAGGTTGCCGCCGCCTGCATTCGTGCAGACGACCATATCGGGGTCTCTGCCGAGCGTAAGACGGCACTGTTGTGCGATCTCGTAGCCGAGCGTTTCGACGCCTGCAATGCCGAACGGCGTATAGAGCGACGCGTTGAAATAGTCGGTTTCTTCGAGCATGCGAAGGAACATATAGAAAAGCTCCGGTCCGACGGTCAGCTGAACGACTTCCGCGCCGAGCGCTTCGCACTTTCTCGCCTTTTCAATGATCTCCGGCTGTCCGACACCCTTGGAGTCGAAACATTCCTGCACGACGATGCACTTCAGGCCCGCTTTTGCGGCGCATGCGGCTACCGCCGCGCCGTAGTTGCCGCTCGTTGCGGAGATGACGCCCTTATAACCCATCTTTCTTGCTTGATAGATGCTCGTCGCAGCGCGGCGGACCTTGAAGCTGCCTGAAAGGTTGGATGCTTCATCCTTGACAAAGATGCGGGCGCCCATACCCTCCGGCGCACAGGCGCGTGCAAGCGCGGTCAGGTTCTTGAGCTCATAGATGGGGGTGTTGCCGATCTGAAATTCTTCGGTCTGGATCTTGCGGACCGCGTCGAGCGTGTATCCGGTCGCTGCCATCATCGCTTCATAATCGAACGCGATAGAGCCGCTTTCGAACTTGTCGTAGTCCATTCCGACAGCGCGCTTCATGATCTCGTTTTTGCGGGACATTACGGCAGAATAACTGTTGTCAAGCATCGTTTCTACCTCCGAAAAGAATGGACTTCGCGGTTTCCTCGATCTGATCGAGTTCCGGAATGTAATCGCCGAAATTGTGCGTGAAATGCGGATTCACCGCGCACATCGTGCCTTCTACGAGGCGACCGGTCTTGGTTCTGACCGTAACAAGATCGCCGATCTCGGCTTCATCATTCTCAAGATGTCCTTTGACCCACATTTCGAGCGGAACGTGACGTGTATCCTCGGGGATATTCGTTGCGCGTTCTTCGGGCTTCAGAACGTCGATATGGATCTGTACCCAATCGTTTTTCTTTGCCATACAAATCTCCTTATTTATTCAGATAATTGCGCATATCGCCCATGATCGCGTGCGGTACGGGCAGATCGATCATCGTCTTGAGACCCGGCGTCGCGTTCAGAACGTGCGGGATCATGTTGACGCACATCGCGATCGTTCCGATGCCGCCGTTGACTTCCGGCTTGATCTGCATGTTGACGTTCGGCGTGCCGGTCAGCGTGATATAGTCGCCGGTAAATGTGCCTTCGAGTTCGGGCTCGATCTGCTGCGGGTGGATCATGTCGATCATGACCTTGTCACCGATATAGCCCTGACCAGTCATATTGACGCCCGCGACGTCGCCCGCTTTCGCAAAGCCGTAAGGGGACTTTCTGTCGACAGTCGTGACGATCGGCTTCATCTGCTGTTCGAAACGGTCGATCTTAAAGCCGAGCGCTTCGCCGATCATACCGACAGACTCCGCGAAACCGACGTGACCCGCCAGCGTGCCGTTCTTGCAGCCCTCTTCAAACTGCTCGACGGTGAGACCGACGCCCTGTTCTTCCATAACGGCGGGACCGAAGGGGGAGAGGGAGTTCACGCGTTTGCACAGGACGTGCTCGACGTCCGTCATGCAGCCGGAAAGGCAGATCGCAAGAAGGTCCATCATGAGCCCCGGGTTGATGCCTGTGCCGAGAACGGATACGCCTGCGCCTTTTGCGAGTGCGTCCATCTTGTCCGCAAGTTCCGGATTCTGCGCGCGCGGATAGCTCATTTCTTCCGCCGTAGAGATGACGTTTACGCCCTTTTCGATCAGATGGCAGATCTTCGGATATGCTTTCTTGGTGAAAGAATCGGTCGCAAGAATGCAGAGATCGGGCTTTGGCGTCAATGCCGCGTCGATATCGCCGATGACTCTTACGTCGTTGCGTTCGCCGCGCTCCACGCCCAAAAGATCATAAATGCTCTTGCCGATGCGATCCGGATGGATATCGCAAACGCCGGTGATCTCTACGCCTTTTTTGGTCAGCAGGACCTTCGCGATACCGCTGCCCATCGCACCGAATCCCCAAAGTGCAACTTGAATCTGTTTCATATTCTTCCTCCTTCGATTTTTCGAATAATCGATATGCATTGATTATACAACGATTCCCGATTTCCTGCAAGAAAAAAGCGCCCGAAACGGCGCTTGCGCAATTATATATTTTAGCTGAGTTCGGCGATTGCCTGTGCAGCAAAGTCGATCTCGTCAAAGGTCGTTGCGAGGGAAAAGCTGAACCGTACCGTACCGTTCGGAAACGTCCCGAGCGCGCGGTGCGCGTCCGGCGCGCAATGCAGTCCGCAGCGCGTCAGGATGCCGTATTCGGTCTCCAGACGAAAGGCGATCTCCGCGTTGTCTTTGCGCAGAAAATCCACGGAATATACGCCTACACGGCGGTCAATGTCGTCTGATCCGAGTATGCGGATGAAAGGGACGTCCCTTATCGCGTTCTGGAATCTTGTAATCAATTGTAATTCATGTGCCCGAACTGCATCGAAATCCGCTGTGTCAAGCGCCGCTTTCAATCCGATGATGCCGGGCAGATTCAGCGTTCCGGCTTCCAGGCGATCGGGGTAGAACGGAGGAATGTCGGAACTGTCGGATACGGAACCGGTACCGCCCGAAATCAGGGGATCGAGACGGTCGGCAAAACCGGGAGTCAGGCAGAGCACGCCGAGCCCCTGCGGTCCGAGCAAGCCCTTATGCGCCGGCATGCAGACCGCGTCAGCGCCAAGGTCTTTCATGGAAAACGGAAAATGTCCAGCCGTCTGCGCCGCGTCGATGCAAAGCGGCACACCTGCAGATTTGAGAGAACGCGAAAGTTCTCTGATCGGCTGTATCATTCCACTGACATTTGATGCAAACGTGTGCACGCAAAGGCGAAAGTCCGACAAGTTTTCCGGAAGCTTCTCAAGATCGGAAACGCCGTTTTCCGTTGCGGGAATGCGAACGATTTCAGCGCCGATCTGTACAAGCGGGCGGATCACCGAATTGTGTTCAAAGGAGGAGACGAGGACTTTATCGCCGCGGCTGACAAAACCTTTTATAACCATGTTCAGCGCAACCGTCATGCCGCCCGTAAAGATGACGTGTTTCTCATCCGGGCAGTCGAACAGGTCGCGGATCTTTTCCCGTGTTTCGATCACGGCAAGGCCGGCTTCCTGTGCTCTTAAATAGCTTCCGCGTCCGACGTTTGCGCATTCTTCATCCAGAAATCGTTTCATCGCGTCCGAAACGCCCTTTGCTTTCGGAAAACTCGTCGCCGCATTGTCAAAATATATCATCTTTGTATACATCGTTATCCTCGCTTGCAAATAACGCTTATATATGTTATTATACCATCAGATCGTTATTCATGCAAGGGAATAACGTCAAGAAGGAGGGTATTCTATGGAAAATGAAAAGAAAGGATTCGCAGGCTTTGTCAAAAGAAACTGGCTTGTGATCCTGACCGGTCTGATTGTCGGCGCAGCTGCAGTCATTCTTACAGCGCTCGGCAATCCGAAGAACATGGGGTTCTGTATCGCATGCTTCGAACGCGATATTGCGGGCTCGCTGAAGTTCCATACGGCAGGCGTCGTGCAGTATTTCCGTCCCGAAATTGTCGGTCTGGTACTCGGTTCCATGATCATTTCCATGATCAAAAAAGAATGGAAGCCGCAGGGCGGTTCTTCACCGTTCACGAGATTCATGCTCGGTATGCTCGTCATGATCGGCGCGCTAGTATTCCTCGGCTGTCCGCTGCGCATGGTGATCCGCATCGGCGGCGGCGACGTCAATGCACTCGTCGGCCTTCTCGGATTCATCGTCGGTATTGTCATCGGCACGTTCCCGCTTCGCTTCGGCTTTACTTTGAATCGTGCTTATAAGCAGAGTCCCTTGGAAGGACTGTTTTTCCCGATTCTGTTGGTCATCCTGTTTGTCCTTTCTCTCATTCCCGAATTGTTTGCAAAAAGTACGGAAGGTCCCGGAAGCCAGCACGCGCCGTGGTGTGCCGCGCTTCTAATTGCGATCGTCGTCGGCGCGCTGTGTCAGCGTTCCCGTCTCTGCATGGCGGGCGGCGTACGCGACGTCGTTCTGTTTAAGGATTTCCATCTGATCTACGGATTCCTTGCGATCATCGTAGCTGTGCTAATCGGCAATCTGATCACGCACAATTTCAAGTTTGGCCTTGCGGATCAGCCGATCGCGCATACGGACGGCATCTTTAATTTTCTCGGTATGGTGCTCGTCGGATGGGGAAGCGTACTGCTCGGCGGATGCCCGCTGCGTCAGCTGATCCTTGCGGGCGAAGGCAACAGCGATTCGGCAATTACGGTCTTCGGATTTATCGCAGGCGCCGCCGTTTCGCACAACTTCAGTCTTGCGTCCAGTGTCAAAGGCATCGGAGCCGGTCCGGTGCTTTGGGTACTGATTTCAGGATTTGTGATCCTTGCAGCACTGTCTGTATTCAATACAAAAAGGAGGGCATGAACATGATCGACGCAAGAGGATTTAGCTGCCCGATGCCGGTGCTGATGGTGCAGCGTGAAGTGAAAAAAAGCAATCCGGCAACGCTGGAAGTGCTCGTCGACAACATGACGGCCGTCGGAAACATCACGCGGTTTGCCGCATCGCAGCATTACGCGGTCAAAGTCGATGAAATCGACGGCGAATACAAGATGACACTGACAAAATGAACTACGTCGCCACGTTCTATACGCACGCAGCCGCTTTGATGACGAACCGTACGCTGAACAGAAAGGGGATACCGTCCCGACTCGGACCTGTTCCTCGTGCTTTGTCCTCAAGCTGCGGTACGTGCGTGATGTATACGTCGGACGATCCGCATCTCCCGGATATGGACCGTGACGTCGAAGGCGTATACGTCCTCACCGAAAGCGATTATACGGAGTTGTTGAAAAACGAATGAACGAAGGGGAGCGGCAAAAGCCGCTCCTCTTTCATACTTTGTATTGCAAGTCCGATAAAACCATGGTAAAATATCAAAAAATGTTTTGAGAGGCAGTATGAACACATTCAAGAGGATCGGCGTATTTGACAGCGGTCTCGGCGGACTGACCGTTCTTGACGCGATATGTTCCGCAAACAAAGGGCTTTCCATCGTCTATTTCGGGGACACCGCGCGTGTTCCGTACGGTTCGCGTACGCCTGAAACGATCATCCGCTACGCCGAACAGGACGTGCGGTTCCTTCTTTCCAAAGGTGTGGAAGCGATCGTCGTCGCCTGCGGCACGGTCAGCGCGATCGCGCTAACGGAGTTAAAGAAAAAGTTTCCGATCCCGATCGTCGGCGTTATCGAACCGGCGTGTGACGCAGCGGCAAAGCTTACAAAAAGCAATCATATCTGCGTGATCGGAACGGAGGCGACCGTGCACAGTCAGGCATATTCCGATTATATCAATCAGCAGTATCCGAATCTCAACGTCTCCGGGATCGGCTGCCCGCTGTTCGTTCCATTGATCGAAAACGGATTCCGCGAGGACGATCCGATCACAAAAATGACGGTCGAACGTTATCTTTCACCAATCCGCAACACGGACATTGATACGCTGATCCTCGGCTGCACGCATTATCCGTTCCTGTCCAACGTGATCCGGGATACGCTGCCTAACGTACAATTGGTCAATATCGGCGTAGCGCTTTCCGAAGTCGTTGCAAAGACCATCTCGCTTCCGAACAACATTTCCGACAATTTCGTCGAATACTGCTTCAGCGATCGCGAGACGGGATTCAAGCGGTTCGATACCGAGCATCTCAAGAACCTACCGAACGGTCCGATCAAATCTGTCAACATCGAATCTTTCTGACATAGAAAGCGAATACCCCCATATGCTTTACCAACAAGCAAATGGGGGTATTATTTTGAACTGGTTCGAAGATCGCGTCTGTGAGGAAGCGTCCTATATCATCGAGCATAAAGCGACCGTCAGAGAAGCCGCAAAAGCGCTGTGTATCGGAAAAAGTACGATCCATAAGGACGTGACCGAACGGCTGAAATCAATTCATCCCGGGCTTTACAAAAGTGTCAGAGAGGTGCTGAACACGAACAAGGCGGAACGGCATCTGCGCGGGGGAAAAGCCACGCACGACAAATACGCAACTCTGCGTCAATGCGCAGGCGACGTCACCGCCGAAAGATAGACTTTCGACGCGCCTGCCCGTTTCAACACCTTCGCGCACTCATATACGGTAGCGCCGGTCGTAAATACATCGTCGACCAGAACGATCCGCAAGCCCTTCACACGCGGATCGCATGTAAAGCTTCCGCGAATGTTCCTTCTGCGCACGGCAGGGTCTTTGATCGTTTTCTGTTCGGCACTGTTTCTCGTTTTGAACAATAGTCGCGTGGAATAGGGGATATTGACTGCGCTGCTCAGGTACGCCGCAAGAAGCTCCGTATGATTGAATCCTCTCATCCATTTACGGACCGGATGCATCGGAACCGGAACGAGGATATCCGCCTGCCATTCTTTCGGTACGGAAAGATATTGGGTGAAGAATCCGGCATATTCTTTCTGTCCTGATTTCTTGAACCGCATAACCGCTGAGCCGATGTTTTCGCTGTACTGCAAACCGACTGTGATATCGTCAAGCGGTGCAAGGCAGGTCGGATTCGGATAATACTTCAGTTTTGCTCTGCAATCGTCACAAAGCCCGTCGTCGCCGATCATATCTTCTTCATCACATAGAAAGCATTGATACGGCCCCGGCATCAATGCGTCAGCAAAGAACTCAAATTTCTCTTTAAACCGATCCGATCGCGTCATATTCTATCAACCGTTCCTTCAATCCCGTATTACGTTCGCTGCGGTAAGCGTTTTTGACCATTCGAGCGACCGTTTCGCTTCTGCCGATCCCGTACACCATACGTTTGGCACGGGTTACGGCAGTGTACAAAAGATTGCGTGTTAACAGCGGCATCGGTCCGCCCGCAAGCGGAAGCAGAACAGTCTTAAACTCCGATCCCTGACTTTTGTGGATCGTAATGCAGTATGCAAGATCTATTTCTTCCAACTGTGCAAACGCGTATTCCGCGACGCGTCCGTCGTCAAAAGCTATGACAGCGATCTTCTCATGTGTGTCAAGATGGAGGATCGTACCGAGATCGCCGTTGAACACGCCTGCACCTTCTTCGAAGCTGCCCACACGAAGCGTCTTTCGCCATTCGATCTTGTAATTGTTCCGGATCTGCATGATCTTGTCGCCTTCACGGAACAGCGTACTGCCGGATGTTTGTTCCGCTTTCATCGGGGACGGAGGATTACAGACGCTCTGCAGCAGCTTATTCAGTTCGATCACGCCGAGCGGACCGGATTTCATCGGTACAAGTACCTGAATATCCATCATCGGATCGCTCGTCCCAAGCCGTGCGGATTCCTTTTCGATCAACTCGACCAAACGCGAGCGTATGCGTTCCGTATTTATGATTTCCTCGAATACAAAATCGGAATCACGATCGACAAGGACCGGCATCCTTCCGCTGTTGATAAGATGCGCGTTGCGAACGATATTGGAACGCTGTGCCTGCCGGAAGATTTCCGTCAAACGGCAATACGGCAGAACTTGCGAAGCAAGCGCATCAGAAAAGACATTGCCGCATCCGACGGGCGGAAGCTGATCGCGATCGCCGACCAATACGAGACGCGTACCTTTCGTGATCGACTGCAGCAGAGCATACATCAGCGGCGCGTCCACCATGGACATTTCGTCGACGATGACCATTTCGGCGATCAGCGGATTTTCACGATTGCGCTGGAACCCTTCACCGGGAATGTATTCCAGCAGCCGATGGATCGTCCTTGCTTCGTTTCCGGTCGCTTCCGTCATACGCTTCGCTGCGCGTCCGGTCGGTGCGGCAAGCTCGACAGCGTAACCCTTCTCCTGCATCAGATCGATGATGCAGCGAATGATCGTCGTTTTGCCGGTGCCCGGACCGCCCGTAATGATCGAGACGCCGTTGGAAAGCGCGAGGGACACCGCCTGTTGCTGCTCGCGTGAAAGCTCCATGCCGACACGCTTCTGCCAGTGACCGAGGTCCCATGTTTCAACCGTCGGCGGTACGTTCAGCTGCAGCAGTTTTTTTGCCGTATAATCTTCGTTTTTGCAGAGATAGGGAAGATAGACGGCGTCTTTGTCCCCGACTTCGCATCGTGTAAGATCGCTGCCGCTTTCCATCCATTCAATGGTCTCGTCGATCCGATCAGGGGAAGCACCGAGCAGTTCGGATGCGCTTTTTATAAGCGCGTCATAAGCGAGAAACATATCGCCGTGTTCGTCTCTTGCCTGCTGCAGGCAATAGCGTATCCCCGCCATCAGCCGTGCGAGCGAATCCTGTTCGAATCCGGCAACGTGCGTTGCGATCCGGTCTGCGGTCAGAAATCCGATCCCGTCGATGTCGTCGATCAGCTGATACGGATTCTCCTGTACTTTGGCAAGG
>JAFZIH010000078.1 GCA_017554455.1 Clostridia bacterium
CTGAAGCTGGGCTGTGCAAACGTTCATGATCCGTTCGGCTTTGTCGGTTCGTCCATGACGTTGTCCGCGATCCCGCAGCCGCTGAAAGACGGCGGCGTCGTGCTGATGCCGGTATGGATTCTTCAAATGGATTTCTATCCGCTGACGCCGGATCGAACAGCCATCGATTACAGCAGCCAACCGGAGGACGCCGCCACGTTCATGCTGGTCATCAATGCGATCGACGGCTCCCGCTGTGTGATGCCGCGGGAACGCGCCGCACGGAAGCATTGAAACCGTAAAACCCGATTCCGAAGCAAGACAGGTGTATATCACGCGGAGAACCGGATACGCTGCATAGGCGAGAAACGGAATGCGCCGGATTGGGTTCAACGGCGCACACAGTTTTTTGTCATACGGCGCCTCGCTTCCGCATAGGATGCGGCAAAGGGGGTGGGAAGACCTTGGCAACTGCCAAAAGAAAAAAGCGGACGAAGACCGCGCGGCGCGCGATCGTGCGCGGAGCGGCGCTCGGCGCGGGTGTACTGGTGCTTTCGGTCCTGCTTCTGACGCTGTTCGTCTTTATGGAATGGCTGCCGGAATCGGCGATCCCGATCGGCAACACGGTCATCAAGATCCTGACAGCGCTTGCCGCAGGCGTATTCACCGGTTTCGGACGCGAAAAAGCGCCGTGGTATTTCGGCGGGATCGCGGCGATCCTGTCCCTTGCGGCTTCGATCGCGCTGATGTCGGTCTATCTCGGTTCGTTCAGCCCGTCGTGGAATCTGCTTGCGGACCTATTGATGGGCTTTGCGATCGGCTCCGCTGCCGCGGCGGTGCTTTCAAAACGCAAAACGGAATAAAAAACAGCCGGATCCGATCGGGTCCGGCTGTTAGTACGTTCGCAGCTTATGCTTTCTTGGTTTCTTTTTCGGTCACGGGCGCGCGCGCAGACATTCTTGCATAGTAAAGAATACGCTTACTTAGCTCAGGCGCAAAGTCCTTCTTCTCGGCACGCCAGCGCCAGCAGCCGGTCGAGCTCGGATTGTTCATGCGGCAGTCGTCGCCGAGACCCAGATAGTCCTGCATCTGCAAGATCGCAAGCTCCGCAACGGAGTTTAAAACGCCGCGCGCAAAGCCGAACGGCATGCCCTCGCGCTCGTTGAGACCGAGATAGTCGACGGCGAACGCGACGCATTCCGCAGGCGCGGTTTCGACCCAGCCCATGATCGGCGTATTGTCGTGCGTACCGGTGTAGGCGACGCTGTGCACGGGGTAGTTGTGCGGAAGTTCCCTCGAGTTGCCGCAGGGATCGAAGCCGAACTGCATGACGCGCATGCCGGGGAAGCCGGAATCACTGAGCAGCTTTTTGACCTCCGGCGTGAGATAGCCGAGGTCCTCCGCAATGATCGGAAGGTTCGGGCATTCGTCCTTGATTGCGCGGACAAGCTTCATGCCGGGACCGGGATACCATGCGCCGGGACGCGCGTCGGCCGCGCCGAACGGTACGCCCCAGTAGCTTTCGAGACCCCGGAAGTGGTCGATGCGGATCACGTCAAAGCGGGTCGCAACCGCGGCCACGCGGCGGCGCCACCAGCGGAAATCGTCTGCCTCGTGCTTTGCCCAGTCATAGATCGGGTTGCCCCAGAGCTGTCCGAGCTCGGAGAAATAGTCCGGCGGTACGCCCGCAACGAGCGTCGGATTATGCCGTTCGTCCATCAGGAAGATGTCCGGCTCTGCCCAGACGTCCGCGGAATCATGCGGAACGTAGATCGGAATATCGCCGATGAGCTTGATGCCGTGCGCGTTTGCATACGCGCGAAGCGGCTTCCACTGCTTGTCGAACTCATACTGCATGAAGCATTGGAAATCGACCTCGTCACGAAGCAGCTCCGTATACTTTGCGACGGCTTCCGGCGTGCGGTCCTGGATCGCGGGATCCGGCCACGTGTACCACGCGGCGTTATTGAAGTGCGTTTTGACGGCGCAGAACAGGGCGTAGGTATCGAGCCACCATGCGTTTTCGCGCACGAAATCTGCCATTTCGGCGCGATTGAACCGCGCGAACGCCTTGCGGAGAACGGTGAAACGGTTTTCCCAAAGCTTGCCGTAATCGACGCGGGTCGGATCGTCGCCCCAGTCGAGATCGCATTCCGCCTCGGAAAGAAGCCCTTCCGCGATCAGCGTTTCGAGATCGATGAGATACGGGTTGCCGGCGTAGGCCGAACTGCTCTGATACGGAGAATCGGCATAGCCGGTCGGGTTCACGGGCAGCATCTGCCAATAGGTCTGACCCGCCGCTTCGAGGAAATCGACGAATTCGTACGCTTCCTTACCGAGCGTACCGACGCCGAACCGGCTCGGCAGCGATGTGATATGCATCAGGATCCCACAAGCACGTTTCATGCACATTCCTTCTTTCTTGTTCATAGAAATTTCTGTTTATATTTTAACATATCTGTGCTATAATACAAGACAGAAAATTCTATTATTCGTGAAAAAATATATACTTTTGCGAGGAGAAAAACCATGATCCGAAACATATTCACGGTATTATCGCCGGAGGTAGAGGAAGCAAAGCGAACCAATCGCCCGATCGTCGCGCTGGAAAGTACGATCATTTCCCACGGCATGCCGTATCCGCAGAACGTCGAGACCGCATTGAACTGCGAGCGCATCTGCCGCGAAAACGGCGCCGTGCCCGCGACGTGCGCGGTGATCGACGGACAGATCTGCGTGGGACTGACGCCCGAACAGATCGACTATCTCGGAAGAGAAGGGCAAAAGGTGACAAAGGCGAGCCGCAGGGATCTGCCGCTGCTGCTCGCATTGCGCAAGGACGGCGCGACGACCGTTGCCGCGACCATGATCGCGGCGGCAAGCGCCGGTATCCGTGTGTTTGCGACCGGCGGAATCGGCGGCGTGCACCGCGGCGCGGAAACGACGATGGATATCTCGGCGGACCTCGAGGAGCTTTCGGAGACGCCCGTCTGCGTGGTCTGCGCAGGCGCAAAGAGCATCCTTGACCTGAATCTTACCATGGAATATCTCGAAACCAAGGGCGTTCCCGTGATCGGGTACCAAACGGATGAGCTGCCCGCATTTTATACGCGGAAAAGCGGCATCAAGGTCCCGTGGCGGCTGGACGATCCGCGGCTGATCGCCGACGCGATCTGCGCGGCAAGGGAGATCGGATTCCAAGGCGGCATGCTCGTGGTGAATCCGATCCCCGAGGAATACTCGATGGACGCGGACGTCATCAACAAGGCGATCGATGAAGCGATCGAGGATGCGAAGAAACAGGGGATCAAGGGCAAGGAGACGACGCCGTTTCTGCTTGCAAAGATCAAGGACATCACCGGTGGATCGAGTCTTTCCGCAAACATTCAGCTCGTGTACAACAACGTGCGGCTTGCGGCGAGAATCGCGTCGAATCTGTAAGGAACGTAAAATAAAAAAGCAGGCATCTTGCCTGCTTTTTTGATGCGTAAAACAGACTGCCGGGGAGGGAGTCAGAATTCGGGTTTTCTCAATGGAGCTATACTGAAGTATGCGACTGAGAGAAAACGCGAATAATTTGCAGTGAAATAATAAAAAGAAAAGGCGTATGCCTTTTCTTCCGACAGATTATCCTTTCACAAACCTCACTGCAAATGGTCTGACCCCTCTTACGACAGTCTGTTAATGGCGATTTATGAAATCTGCGGTAATATGGTCGAGCACGCCGCCGTAGGGCAGCGCGCCGCGGATCGCGCGGGCGGTGAACCGGTTCAGATCGGGGAGCATGAGCGTGGAGAACCCGTTCAGCGTGACCCGATAGGGGTGCGTGGTGTTGCCGACGCTCTCTCGGCCGCCTACCGTGAACCCGAGGTGCGGGATCTCGTCCATAAACGCGTCGCACGCCTCCTCGGATGCAAACGCCATGCAAAGACGAACGCGGCGAACGAGTCCGAGATCGCCGTCGCGATGCTGTACGGACTTGATGTACGTCGCGTTCTCGACCGACTGGAGCTTTGCGTCGTCCGGGAAGAGAAGACAGTAATAGGTCGCGTAGTGCGGCTCCGCCACGTGCCCACAGGAAACGCGGAGCTTCGTTTCGGCGCGGCAAAGCGCGGAAACGCGGGTGATCAGCTTCTCGTCGGCGGTGTAGAAATAATACTGGATCAGGTTTTTCATGCCGATCCCGCCGACAAAGATCGCCGCGTCCTCAAGCTCTATGGCAAGCGTGTGCTGGAGCGCAGTCGCGCGTCGCTCCTCCGCGTGAGAGAACGCTTCCGCGTCCGGGTCATGCGGAGCGACGCTGACAAATACGAGCTGAGAGTATGCCAAAGTGGGAAGCAGTTCCCAGTATTGCATATCAACCTGAAAAACCGCTTCCCGCTCGTTGTATTCCCATTCGTATTTCAGCCAATCAGTCATGGATCAGCACGGCCTTGATGCGGCGTACGCCGCTGGAGGACGCTTCCTCCTTCTTGATCTCAAAGCGGCCGAGATCGCCGGTGCGCTTTGCGTGCGGTCCGCCGCAGATCTCCTTACTGAACTTGCCCATTGTATAAACCTTGACCTTTTCGCCGTACTTGCTCTCGAAGAGACCGATCGCGCCCTGCGCCTTCGCTTCCTCGACGGTCATCTCCTCACAGGTGATCGGCACGTCCGCCGCGATCGCTTCGTTCACGAGGCGTTCGACCTCGCGGAGCTCTTCGTCGGTGAGCTTTCTGCCGAAGCTGAAGTCAAAGCGCAGACGCTCCGCGGTGATGTTGCTGCCCTTCTGCGAAACGGTATCGTCTTTGAGAACCTTCCGAAGCGCCGCCTGCATAAGGTGCGTCGCCGAATGCAGCGCAGCCGTCGCCTCGCTGTTGTCCGCTAAGCCCCCCTTAAAGCGCTGTTCTGCGCCCGCCTGGGATTTCTTCTGATGCTCCTCAAACGCGGCGGAAAAGCCCTTCTCGTCGACCGTAACGCCCTTTTCCTTTGCCATTTCGACCGTGAGCTCGATCGGGAAGCCGTAGGTGTCGTAGAGGTGGAACGCGGAGACGCCGTCGATCTCGCTGCCATTAAGGTTCGCGACGAGCTTGTTGAACTCCTTCAAGCCCTTTTTCAGCGTATCGGCAAAGCGGTTCTCCTCCCTGCGAAGCTCGGTGAGGATCTTTTCACGGTTTTCGATCAGTTCGGGGTAGACCTCGCCGTACTGGTCGATGACCTTCTCCGCGATCGTGCAGAGCGCGTAGCGCGGCATGTTGAGCTGCGACGCGAAGCGGATGCTGCGGCGGATGAGGCGGCGGAGGATATAGCCCTGGTCGACGTTCGACGGGGTCACGCCGCGCTGGTCGCCGAGAATAAACGTGATGCAGCGGGCATGGTCCGCAATGATGCGGAACGCGCGCGTCGTTTCGGGGTCGTCCTTGTAGCCCTTATGCGAAAGCTCCGCGATGAGCGCGATGATGCCGGAGAACGCGTCGGTGTCGAACACGCTTTCCACACCCTGCAGCGTGGCAACCGTGCGGTCGAGACCCATGCCGGTATCGACGTTCTTCTGCTCGAGCGGCTCGAAGACGCCGTCCGCGACCTTGTTGTATTCCATGAACACGTTGTTCCAGATCTCAAGGTACTTGCCGCAGTCACAGCCCGCCTTGCAAGTAGGACCGCAGGGTTCGGCGCCGGTGTCATAGAAGATCTCGGTATCCGGACCGCACGGACCGGTCTGTCCCGCGGGACCCCACCAGTTGTGCTTTTTCGGAAGATACACGATATGAGAAGGATCCGCGCCCATCTCGACCCAGCGGTCGTGCGCGACGGTATCGCGCGGCGCGTCCTTGTCGCCCTCGAAGCAGGTGAAATACAGCTTGTCCTTCGGAATGCCTAGCCACTTTTCGTCGGTTAAGAATTCCCACGAATACGCAATGCTCTCCTTCTTGAAATAGTCGCCCAAGGACCAGTTTCCGAGCATCTCAAAGAACGTGCAGTGAGAAGCGTCGCCGACCTCGTCGATGTCGCCGGTGCGGACGCATTTCTGTACGTCGCAGAGCCGCTTGCCCTCCGGGTGCTTTTCGCCCATCAGATACGGCACGAGCGGATGCATGCCCGCCGTGGTAAAGAGCACGGTCGGGTCGTTTTCCGGGATCAGGGAGGCGGAGGAGATCACCGCGTGCCCTTTCGAACGGAAGAAGTCCAGATACAGTTTTCGCAATTCCTTTGCGGTTAATGAACGCATATTGTCAATTCCTTTCGTATAAAACGATCAAACTTTATTTTATGAAAAAACGCGCGTTTTGTCAATGAAAAACCGCCCCGTTTTGATGCGGGGCGGGAAAGATTTTGCTTTATTCCGCTTCTGTATAGAGGATATCGTGCGAGAGAGGCGCATAGAAACGCTCGCGCACACGGTCCGGGTCGCGCGTTTCGCCCATGATCCACATGAGCTTTGCGACCGCCGCCTCGGTCGTCATGTCGTATGCCTCGATGATGTTCTGCTGCTTTAAGGCATGGCCGACCTGATAGACGGTGAGATTCGATCCCTCGTTCTGCACCTGCGTCGTGATGACGATGAGCTTGCCCATGCGCACGCCGCGGTCGATCGCCGCGCGGAAACATCCGTTCGTGCCCTCGGGCAGTCCGCCGACGCCGAAGCTTTCGATGATGACGGCGTCGTACTTGTCGAGCGCAAAGTTCAATATGTCCGCGTCACTTCCGGGGATCAGCTTGACAAGCCCCACGCTGCCGTTCAGCGTATGTGAAAACTTCGCGCGCTCGCGATAGCCGAGGTCGATGTAGTGCAGCACGCGCCCGTCCTGCAGCACCGCAAGTTCGGGATAATTGATGCTCGCAAACGCCGAAAAGCTCTTGCTGCGAACTTTCTTGGCCCGCGTGCCGAGGATCACGCTGCCGTTGAACACGATCGAAACGCCGCACGCCCGGTCGTCGCAGGCGTAGGTGAACGCGTCCAAAAGGTTCTGCTTCGAGTCGGTCACGTCCATGCTGATGGGCTTCTGTGCGCCGGTCAGCACGATCGGCTTTTTCGAGCGCCGGGCAAGATACGAGAGCGCCGCGGCGGTGTATGCCATCGTGTCCGTGCCGTGGCTGACCACGAAGCCGTCGTACGCGTCATAGTACGCTTCGATGCAGCCCGCGATGGTAAGCCAGTTATCCGGCGTCATGTTCGTGCTGTCCACGCTCATCAGCTGCATGCACTCCACGTCGCAGATCTCGCTGACGCGGGGGATGTAGTTCAAGAGCTGATTCGAGCCGAGCTTGGGCGCAAGCCCGTCGGCCGTCATTTCCGAGGCGATCGTACCGCCCGTTCCGATCAATAATATCTTTTTCATGCCTTCAGTATAGTCCATTTATCCCGAAAAAGCAACGGGAAAAGACGAAAACACATACAAAAACGGGACCGCAGATGCGATCCCGTGTTTTGTTTGGAGTTCGAATTGTTCTTACAGACCGTAGCGCTTCTTGAAGCGATCTACTCGTCCGCCGCTGTCGACCAGCTTCTGACGGCCCGTGAAGAACGGGTGGCACTTGCTGCAGATTTCGACCTTCAGCTCGCCCTTGGTGGAGCCGGTAAGGAA